>NCET01000253.1 GCA_002280815.1 Flavobacteriales bacterium 32-34-25
GTGGTCATTTTGCTCCGGAATTAGGTGGTCATTTTGAATTGGAATCAGGTGGTCACTTTAAATTGGAATTGGGTGGTCAATATCACTGGAATTTGCATATAATACAAATGCCGATGCATTGTATAAAGCCAATATTTTTTCAGTAATGCGTCAGGTTTATTTTTCGCCAAAAAATAAAAAATCGCTTGATATGATGGTGTTTGTCAATGGCATGCCAGTTATCTCATTTGAACTCAAAAACGAATTGACCAAGCAAAATGTAGCACACGCTATCAAGCAATACAAAGTTGACAGAGATCCAAATGAAGAGCTTTTTCGTTTAGGGAGATTAATTGTGAATTTTGCAGTAGATACAGAGGAAGCTTGGATGTGTACTCAATTGAAAGCAGAAAGGACTTACTTCCTACCTTTCAATAAAGGAAACAATAATGGTGCTGGAAACCCACTGAATGAAGGCATAAAAACGGATTATTTATGGAAAGAAATACTCACTAAATCCAGTTTGACTGATATTATTCAAAACTACTGTCAATTGATTACAGAAGAGAAAGAGTATTTAGACGACAAAGGAAAAATAAGAACCAAGAAAGAAAAGAAACTCATTTTCCCTCGCTACCATCAAATGATCGCTGTTAGGGAGATGCTTCAAGATGCACAGGAAAAAGGTTCCGGTCAGAAATATTTAGTTCAGCATTCTGCCGGGTCAGGAAAATCAAATTCTATTTCATGGTTAGCGCATCAACTGGCTGGGTTGCACGATAAATCCGGAAATAAAAACATCTTTGATACTATTATTGTAGTGACAGACCGTAGAGTTTTGGATGCTCAGATTAGAAACAACATCAAGCAGTTTCAACAAGTTAACGGAGTGGTTGAAGCCATCACAGAAGGCAGTAAACAACTCAAACAAGCACTTGAAGAAGGAAAAAAGATCATCATCACAACCATTCAAAAATTTCCGCATATCGTTGAAGACATAGGTGATTTGCCAGGAAATAATTTTGCGATAATTATAGATGAAGCACACAGTAGTTTAAGTGGTCAGATGGCAAGAAAACTGAATGAGACTTTGTCTAAAATTACAGATGAAGATGAGTTAAAAACGAACCTAGAAGATTACGATGAAGACGAAAATGACGAAGTTACAGGTGAAGATTTAATACGTGCATTAGTAAAATCAAGGAAAATGTTACCTAATGCCAGTTATTTTGCCTTTACAGCAACGCCTAAAAACAAAACATTAGAATTGTTTGGAGTGCCTTATCAAGACGGGGAAAAGACAAAACACAAAGCCTTTCACTTGTATTCTATGAAACAAGCCATAGAAGAAGGGTTTATAATGGATGTACTTCAAAATTATTCAACATACCAAAGTTATTATGCTTTATTGAAGAAAATTGAAGACGACCCAGAATACGATAAGAATCGAGCTCAAAAGAAATTAAAAGCGTATGTAGAGAGTAATGAGCATGCTATAAAAAAGAAAACCATTCTTATGGTAGAACATTTTATGGAAAACATTATTCGTAAAAAAAGAATGGGAGGCTTGGCAAAAGCTATGTTAGTAACCAGTTCCAGAGCTAATGCGGTTAAATATAAAACCGCCTTTGATAGTTACTTAAAAAAAGTAAATAGTCCCTATAAAGCCATTGTTGCGTTTTCAGGAGAAATTGAAGGACAAACAGAAGCTAATTTAAATGGTTTTTCAAGCAATGCTATTCCAACTGAATTTGAGAAAATGGAGTATCGTTTCCTTATTGTTGCGAATAAATTTCAAACAGGATTTGACCAACCTTTGTTACACACGATGTATGTAGATAAAAAACTAGGTGGTGTCAATGCTGTCCAAACTTTATCAAGATTAAATCGAAGTCATCCCTTAAAGAAAGAAACTTTTGTATTAGATTTTGCGAATTCTGCTGAGGAAATTGAAAAAGCTTTTACTCCTTATTTTGAAAGCACTATTCTAGGTGAAGCTACAGATCCAAACAAGTTGTTTGATTTACAAGATGCATTAGATAATTATCAGATTTATAGCAGAGAACAAGTTGAGGAATTCTCAAATAAAATACTAGCTAATGTTCCTATAGACGAATTGCATAAGATGCTCAATAGTTCATCCGAATTATTCAAAAATCAATTAAAGGAAGAAGAACAGGCTGATTTTAGAGCAAAGGTTAAAACGTATGTCCGACTGTATATTTTTCTATCTCAAATTGTAGATTTTGAAAATGCTTATTTAGAAAGGCTGTATATTTTTCTGAACCACTTACAAAACAAGTTAGGAGGAGAAGCTCCTATTGATTTGGCAAAAGGAATTTTAGACAATATTGATATGGATAGTTACCGCTTACAATTAGAATCAACCACTAATATGGTTCTAGAGCAAGGTGAAGATTTAAAACCCATTCCAACCGAAATGAGAGGTAGTACAAACGATACTGAAGTAGACAGACTGTCTAACATCCTCCAAACCTTTAATGATCGATACGGAACACAATTTGAAGACGCCGACAAGGTGAGACAGATGGCTGAAAATATTGCAAATAGTGTCGCTAAAAATAATGAACTCATAAACTCATTAAAATACTCAGACGATCAAAATGCTAAGATTACAAGTGATAAAGTGGTTGGAGAAGAATTATTAAAACACATCACTACTAACTTTGACTTATACAAACTCTACTCAGACAATAAAGAGTTTAAAGAAGACTTTTCAGCAATGATGTTTGGTGTAGTAAAAGAACTAATCAGCAATGGAATGAGAAACAATGCAATGAAATAAGTAGAATTAATGGAAAATTACAGGAATACAAATTGGGTAAAATGGGAGAATAGAAGTAAGATTGAAAACATTAAATATCCTGGGATTTATTCAATAGCAGTTACAGATGAAAATATTGAAGGTCGGCAATTTGAAATGATTAATGAAATTGAATACATTGGAATGACAAATTCAAATGGTGGTTTAAGAAGCCGTTTGAGTCAGTTTGATAGTACTATTAAAAGAATAAGACTTAATCATGGTGGAGCACATCGATTTATTGGAAAATATTGGAACTATGAAGAAGTAAAAGATAAATTATATGTTTCTATTTGTCCTTTCGAATGTGGTAATAATAAGTCCAACACAGATGACTTAATTGCCATGGGTGAAGTAGCTAAGGCTGAATATATATTCTGGATTGACTACATTAAAAAACATGGGAGATACCCAATATTTAATGACAAGAATAGTAGTCCTAAACCTAATTTTATTTCCATATCAAAAGAAGGAATTCTAAAATAATGTGTATTTTTGAAACGGCATTAATAAACTTGTCCAAGTAACATTCAACGGACAGGAAAATTAAAAATTAATTATAAAAAGGCATACAATTCGGTAACATAAAAAAGTAAAACAACGTAAAGTCTTGGTTTTACTGCTAGTCACACTCCTTGGTTCGAGCCCAAGAGGGGGAGCTTTTTTAGAAAGCCATTCAAGCAATTGAGTGGCTTTTTTTTTGTTTAAACTTAACGAATAGAAAAAAGGGGATCAAGTTCAAAAGTTGGGGATTAGGCAAAAAGTTGCGTTAATCTGAACAGGAAGAAATCTATTTTCCTGACACCTCTAAATTGACTTTTAAATGCTTTTATTTTTGCATTGAAAGATCCTGCAGAAGCATTTTGTAATTACTAAACTAGGTAACAAATTAAATCAAAATAGTATTTACAATTGAAATGAATACTAAAAAGGCAGTTATGTTGTATTTTGTATAGCCAAACTTTTGAGTCGTTTTCTGCCTATCAAAAAAACCCTGAAAACGTAAATCTAGATTAATAATAGCTAGCACAGTTTTAATAAAATTGAGCTAGCTATTGTTTTAAAAAAAACTTGTAAAGTTGATGTCTATTTTTTTAATATAGCTTTACAATTTCAAGATTTCATTTCAGAAATAATTATGTAGCTCATTATAATAAAAAAAAGCCACAAGAAAGATCATCAAAATCTTTTCTCATGGCTCTTTGTTATAGAAGAGTTTTATTGAAATAGTTAATTCACTAAAACCACTGCTCCATTACAAGGAATAGTCACTTCAATTTCCTGATTTTTCTTCAGTTTTGTGGTGCTTAGCTTTCCGTTCAATTGGGCATCGTCATTGTAATATTTCAATTCAGAACCTCCAGCAATCATAGGGAGTTTTACTTTAATTTTAATGGTTTCTTTTTGAGCGTTTATTCCGGCTACATACCATTTATTTCCTTGACGACGCGCTAATATGGCGTATTTTCCAGGATAACCATCAATAAACTTAACTTCATCCCAGGTTGTTGGCACTGTTTTCATAAAATCGATTGCCCATTTTGGAGCATCCGTTAAATTGTTTGGCGCCAATGCAAAATGTTGCACACCACTTTGAAACAAAACGGCTGTAGCCAAAGCATAAACATC
>NCET01000254.1 GCA_002280815.1 Flavobacteriales bacterium 32-34-25
AATTTTGATTCGAAAATTCTCCCCGTCCAATGCTTTTTATTTAAAAAAATTAAAGTTTGAGCATAGAAAAATAATTCATTATACCTTGTTAGCAAGTGTGATTTTATTGCAAATTATAGCAATTGTTATCTGGTATAACGAAACTAAAAATGAAACAAAGTTGTCAAATGCAATTGAAGAAATCTCGTCTTCAAAGAAGATAGTTAACTATACTCAACTTGTAAACACTTCTTTAATCCAATCGCAAAAACATTTTAATAACTACCTCAATAACAGAGATAAAATTTCATTTCAAAAATATGCTACTTCTTTAAATAACGTTCGTTTTTTATTAGACAGTTTACATATTCTCACTAATACAAATCAAGCTTATCAAAAAATAATTGCAAAAAAACATAAAACAGAAACAGAAATTTTAGTTTTGAAATCCACAATTGATTCTATTATAAACAGTCAAATTAACCCAAACGATGATGCTATTTCTAAAATTTTTAGCGTTTCAAAGTTTGAATCTAAAAAAATTCTAGACAGCGTAAAAACCGATTCTTATATCAAAGTAGACAGTGTTTCTAGAAAAGGTTTACTAGCTAGACTTGGCGATGCTTTTGCTGGCAGACTTAATATTCAAAAAGAACAGCTCAACACAGTTGTAACCATGAAATACAAAGACAGAGTTGTTTCTGGAAGCGTAGAAGATCAACTTAAAAATGTTTTTTCTAAAACAAATAGCTATTATCAAAATGAATTAATCAATCTAAAAAAATCGTTTTTAGATTTAAGAAAAAAAGATTCTCAATTAATCGCGCTCAACAATGAACTATTAAACATCAGTCAAAACCTAATTTCCAATTATAAAAATTCTGCTGATTTACTTCAAACTAACAATGAAAACAATATAATTAATCAATATAAATCAAATAAAACTGTTAGAAATTATGCCATAATTGTATTAGTCATCATTATGTTTATTGTATCGCTTATTTTGCTAAGCTTTACTCATGTGGCTTTTGAATATGAAAAAAGATTGATAGCTGCCCAAAATCAAATACAGGAAAGTTTAATTTTTAAAAATCGAATCATGGGAATGATAAGTCACGAAATTCGATCTCCTTTAAATATTTTATCCATGTACAGTAGAAAAATTGGTGCTTTGATTAAAGACAAAGAAGTAAAAGACACTTTTAAATCAATAGAATTCACCACTAATTCATTGCTTCTTTTATCCAATCAAATTTTAGAATACTCTAAGGATGAAAACAGAAAATTAGAATTAAAAAACAAAAATATCTTTTTAAAAACAGAAATTTATCAAATAATTTCCTCTATGACTTCGTTAGCAGAAGTTAAAGGAAATCAAATAAATATTCATTCTAATCTTGATTCTAATTTCGAAGTACACACAGATGTAACTAAAATTCACCAATTATTTTACAACATCATTGGGAATGCTAATAAATTTACCGAAAACGGTACTATCAATGTAACTATTCATATTGACACCATTTCAGATTACGAAATAAATCTTCAGGTTCAAGTTACCGATGATGGAATGGGTATTAATCAAAATGATCTAAACAATATTTTTGAATCGTACTATCAAGGAACTGTTTCAAGAAAAGTCAATAATTTAGGTGTTGGTCTTGGTTTAAACCTATGCAAAGAAATAGTTCAATTGTTTGATGGAGAAATCAATGTTCAAAGTAAAGAAGGCCAAGGAACAACAATAGCATTCAATTTGATATTGAGTAAAATTTAGAAGAAAATAATTTAATTTATTTAACCAAAAATGAAATTATCAAACAACTGCAGCTTTTTAATCTCAGACGATCACAGCATTGTAAGACAAGGGATTTCTATGTTAATTCATGAGTTATTTTTAAATCCTAAAATTTACATGTCGGGAAATTTTAAAGATACTCTTAAAATTATAAACGAAACCAAGATTGATTTGCTGATTTTAGATATTAACTTTCCTGACGGAAATAGTATCAACATCATTAAAGACATTAAAAACATCCAAGCTGATATTAAAATTTTAATCTTCACAGCTTATGATGAAGATATTTATGCTTTACGTTATTTAAACTCAGGCGCAACAGGTTATTTGAACAAAGCAAGCTCTGAAGAAGAAATGAAACAGGCATTAACAAATATGATTTTATCTGGGAAACACATGACCCAAAACGTAAAAGACAGAATTTTAGATTCTTATATGTTTCAATCACCCATTAATCCTATTGAGCAATTATCTAATAGAGAATTAGAAGTAGCCAGAATAATGATTAAAGGCTTTGGCAACTTAGAAATATCTGACCTTTTAAATATCAAAAAAACAACGGTTAGCACCTTTAAAAAAAGAATTTACGAAAAACTAGAAGTTGACAATCTAGCCGATTTAATCGAACTTTTTAGACTTTACAACAATACAAATGAATAAACCCCGTGTTTAGTAAATTTGAAATAGCTATTTAGACCCAAAAAGCTGCTGCAAACACTTTTAAATCAATTCATTTCTTCTTTTTTTTTGTAGAATCAATTCTACAAATCATTACTAAACCCTCTACAAACTAATGGTTTTATTGTAATTACATTTGTTTTATTACAAATTACCTAAATGTTATAACGAGTGAATTTAAAATTCAAAAATCAGGAAAAAAAAGCAAATTATATTCTAGAAATTCGCTGGATAGTATCTTTCCTTTTAGACAATTGCTCTTTTAAAAAATAATTTTTAGTGGTTAAAATAGAGAAACACATCTATTTTAAAATATTTCGTTTTAAATCAAATGACATTTTTGATCTTTTGTAATGACTTGAATTTTTTAAACTAATGAAATATGAGATCTTATTTTTACAATAGCTATGATTCTAAAAATCCAAATGATTTTCAGGAAAAATTATTCAAAGATTTATCCGAAGAAATGTTCATATTTAAAATTTCAGCTGACAATCATTTCCATAAATTACTAATAAGTAAATCAATATATAAACTATTTGAATTACCCAATAATCTTATCTCAGATACTATTTTGCCTCTTTTTTACAATAGAATTTATAAAGAAGATAGAGTCAAAATACTTCGCCTTTTTATACAACTCAAAAAATCAGGAGACAAAGCAGAAATTACATTTAGAAGCTTCTTACCCAAAAAAGGACTATTTGTATTTAAAGCTTATATAAAAACAAAATTAGATGCTAAAGGTTGTGTTATTTTTTATACCACTTTTTTTAGTGCAACTGCCGTTGAAAACAGCAATTTAAATCCTACTTTCAACAACCTAACAACCACTACCATAACTACAAAAACCAAAAAGAAACAGACTTGATACAAACCATAAAACAATATAGCGAGCACAATAGTCGTTTATTGAATTTCTCTCATGTCACTGCTCACAATTTAAACACACATGCTGGAAACATCAAAATGCTTCTAGACATTATTGATAGTGAAGAAGACCCTGAAACAAGCAAAGAATACATCAATCATTTACGAACGGTTTCAAATAATTTGAATGAAACCATCGCTCATTTATCTCAAATTGTTAGCATCCAAAATAACTTAAATACCATTAAAGAACCTTTGGATTTAAATAGCTTCCTTGAGAAAAACAACTCCATAATTAACAGCTACGGACTTGAAAATAATGTTACCATCATAAACAAAATTCCAAAAGGAAGTACTATCAATTTTAACGCTGCTTATCTTGAAAGTATTCTATTGAATTTCAGCACAAATGCTTTAAAATATGCGCATCCTGACCGATTTCCTATTCTCAAATTTGAGTTTTTCATAGAAAATAAAAAGAAGGTTTTAACCATAAGCGATAACGGCTTAGGCATTGATTTAGAAAAATACGCTCATCTATTATTTGGTATGTATAAAACATTTCACAAACACGAAAATGCAAATGGCATTGGTTTATACATCACAAAAAACCAAATTGAGGCTATGAATGGGCAAATTAGTGTAGAAAGCAAAGTAAATAAAGGAACTACTTTCAAAATTACTTTTAGTGATTAACTCAAACAAAATAATTAAATCAAAATGGGGAAATTTGTAATTAGCAAAAATACAAATGGCGAATTCAAATATGAATTTCTAAATGATAATGGAGAAGTGATTTTTGAAAAATCAGGCTATAGAAACAAAGCCATGTGCTTAAAAGTAATCGAATCCATAAAACGAAATGCTCAGGAAGATTCCAAATTCTACAGAAAAAGAACTGCTGACAATGAATGCTATTTCAACCTAAAATCATCAAACGGACAAATTTTAGGCATTAGCAAAATCTATACAGACAAAGCTACTCGTGAAAACACAATTCAATTTGTTAAAATCACATCAGCTAATGCTTCGATTGAAGACCATTCGAAAAGAGTAATACAAACAGCTTTTTAAATTTTACAAATCAAA
>NCET01000255.1 GCA_002280815.1 Flavobacteriales bacterium 32-34-25
TACCTTTTATACCGAAGGACAACAAACTTTATTTCAGCGTTGTTATTCTGAATTTGGATATAATGATTTTGCTGTTGGCGGTTATGCTACTGCGGGACCGAATGTTTTTCTACAATGTCAATCGTATTTGCCTTATAGCTTTAGTGGTTCTATCGGAAGCTGGGCTACCGGAATCTTATTCGATGTGGTTTTAATTGATGGAAACGCCTTAAGTTTTAAAAATTTAGGACAAGATGGTCGTGGCATTGGTTGGAATGCAGCCAATAGTGTCATCTGGGAAACATCGGCATCTAAAATAGATAATTTTAGTCCGCCTACTGCTGATAATTGGGCTTTTGGTGTTTGGGCACAATGGGCTGGAAACGGACATTGGAATGATGTCAACAGTCATATCAATCCCAGAAGTTTGTACTATGCTTTATTGGAACAAAGATTAGGTAGATTGCCAATGCAAGCTCAAATTTTAGATTTAGGAACAGAACCTTCTTCAAGTCCAACAATTGAACAAGCAGCAGCTTTAACGGCTGAATCTTACAAGAAACAAACCACTTTAAAAGAATGGATTGCTGAGGCTGCAACCCGAAATCCAATTGCAACGAATGCTTCAAAAGCAATGTTACCCGTTTTACTCCGGGTCATTATGGCGTTGGTCATACCGATAATTTAGCCGAAACGGTTCAGTTTTTGGTAGATAATAATAAATCAGCACTAGATCATAATTACGGTTTGTGGTACGAACAAAGAATGGCCGATCACGAACGCATCCGCCGAATGGATGCTGATGTTTGGGCTCCTTTTTACGAACAACCTTTTGACAGAACAGGTCAGGGAACTGCCTGGGATCATTTAAGCAAATACGATTTAACCCGATTCAATACCTGGTATTGGGATCGATTGAAAACCTTTGCTGATCTCGCTGCTCAAAAAGGTAAAATATTGATGAATCAACAGTATTTTCAACATAATATTTTAGAAGCAGGAGCGCATTGGTCAAGTTCACCTTGGCGTCCAGCCAATAACATCAATAATACAGGACTTCCTGAGCCTCCGCCTTACATGGGTGATAAACGAATTTTTATTGCAGAGCAATTTTATGATATTCGAAATGAAAACATCAAAAAGTTACACCAAGGTTTTATCGAAAAAAGTTTAGAAAATTTTAAAGATAATGCCAATGTACTGCAATTTACAAGTGCTGAATATACAGGGCCATTATCGTTTATGCAATTTTGGATTGATGTGATAAGCAATTACAAAAAGTCACATCAAAACGAATCGAAAATTGCCTTAAGTGCTACTAAGGATGTTCAGGATGCTATTTTAAATGATGCAACAAGAGCTGCTGCGGTGGATGTAATCGACATTAGATATTGGTATTACAAAGAAGACGGAAGTTTGTATGCTCCTGAAGGTGGAAAAAACCTAGCACCAAGACAACATGCCCGCCAAATGAAAGTAGGTAAGGAAACTGATGCGCAAGTATACAGAGCCGTGCGCGAGTATCGCGACAAATACAATACTAAAGCAGTGATTTATGCCACTCCGGGAGCGAGTAGATTTGGCTGGCCGGTTTTGATGGCTGGAGGTTCTTTGGCAGCGATTCCTAAAATTACTATTCCAGGTTTTTATGAGTCGTTATCAACTATGAAAAGCGTTCCAGAAGAAAATTACAACAGTGCTATTTGGACTTTAAAAAACAGTGGAGAATCTTATCTTTATTATTTGCAAAAAGCAAATAAGCTAACAGTTGATTTGTCAAATGAAAAAGGAATTTTTGAGGTCTATTGGATTAATCCTGAAAACGGAAATCTAATTACAAAAGAAACCATTTCAGGAAAACAAAGTCATATTTTAAAAGCATCTGGAGAAAAAGAATCTAAAATTGTAGTATATATTAAAAAGAAATAAAAAATGAAATTAGCTAAGACGATTGGTAGAATAATTACTCTTGTAGGATTGAGTTTGCTAACTGTTTCTGTTCAGGCGCAGAAATCGGGGAAACCTTTGCAAAAACTTAAAGTTTCTGAAAACCAGCACTATTTTGTTACCGAAGACGGGAAACCATTTTTCTGGTTGGGCGATACAGGCTGGTTAACGTTTGGGAAATTAGACAGAGAAGGCGTTGTTAAATATTTGGAAGATAGAAAAGCAAAAGGATTCAATGTTGTTCAAGTAATGGTCTTGCATAATGTGAATGCCGTAAATGTATATGGTGATCAGGCATTAATGAATGATAATGTGGCGCATCAAATTACTTCACCGGGCAACGATCCAAATAATGCTCCCGAATACGACTACTGGGATCACGTAGATTATACTTTGGATGTAGCTCAAAAAAACGGAATCTATTTGGCAATGGTTCCGGTTTGGGGAACCAATATTAGTAGTGATAAAAGTAAAGTGACGAAAGCGGATGTTGAAAAATACGCTAAGTTTTTAGCCGACCGATATAAAAACAAAACCAATGTAATCTGGTTGAACGGTGGTGATACCTACGGAGATAAATTTCAGGACATCTGGAACGCACTCGGAAGTATTTTAAAAACCAGCAACCCAGATCAATTAGTGACTTTTCACCCATTCGGAAGAACCGATTCATCAGAGAATTTTCATAATGCAAGCTGGTTGGATTTCAATATGTTCCAATCAGGACACAGAAGATACGATCAGGATTCGGTGAAACCATTCAAAGAAGACAATTACAAATTTGTACATAGAGATTGGGATTTAAAACCAACCAAGCCAACCCTTGACGGCGAGCCATCATACGAAGGAATTCCTCACGGTCTTCACGATACGTTGCAACCCTTATGGAAAGATAGCGATGTACGTCGTTACGGCTATTGGTCGGTTTTTGCAGGCGGAGCAGGTTACACTTACGGACACAATGCCGTGATGCAAATGTTCAGAAAAGGAGATAATCCGGCCTACGGAAACAAAGAATTATGGAATGACGCTATCAATGCACCAGGTGCTACGCAAATGGTACACATTAAAAATCTGATGTTGGAATTTCCGTATTTAGAAAGAGTTCCAGATCAATCGTTAATTGCCAATCAAGGAGAGAAATACGATTATTTAGTAGCAACAAGAGGGAATAATTATGCTATGATTTACACTTATACAGGCAGAAAAATCACGGTGAATATGGGTAAAATCACAGGAGATAAAGTAACCGCAACTTGGTACGACCCAAGAAACGGACAAAAAACAACTATTGGAATTTTTGACAACAAAGGAACAAAAGAATTTCAGCCTTCCGGCAAAAAAGAAGATGGAAACGACTGGGTTTTAGTTTTAAAGTCAAAGTAGCCACAATCTTGTCATCCCGAGGAACGAGGGATCTCCGCAAGAAACTAACATAAAGTTTATTTAGCATGTGGAGCTACTAACGAATATTCTTCCTCCGTGAAGATGACAAAAATGAGAATAAAATCTGCGCAATCTGCGTGCAAAAAACATACATTATGAAAATTAGAAATATCATATTACTACTTTGTTTCCTTACAGGATTCAATACCGCTTTCGCAAATGAAGGTTGGATAAACATTCTTAAAGTAGGTGGAAATAACAAAGGTGTAAAATGTACCGAAGCCATTCAAGGCGCCATCGATAATGCGGCAAATAATGGAGGTGGAACTATCTTTTTCCCTGCTGGTGAATATTTGACTGGTGCTTTAAAATTAAAAAGTAATATTACAATTCATTTAGATTCGGGTGCACTTTTGAAATTTTCAGAAGATTTTGATGATTACCTGCCTTATGTAGAAATGCGTTATGAAGGAATTGTAATGAAGAGTTTCCAGCCATTATTTTATGCCAAAGATGTGGAGAACATTACCATCAAAGGTAGAGGTGTAATCGACGGACAAGGAAAAGCATGGTGGAATGAAGTATACCGAATTGAAACAGCAAAAGGCCCAATTCCGGAAACCAAATACCAAAAAATGTGGACGGAGCAAAATCAAGGTATTGTATATGAGCCTTACTATAAAAGAACGATTGACAAACACTTTTTCAGACCTTCTTTTTTCCAGGCTTACAATTGCAAAAATATTTTAATCGAAGGAGTTACATTCAAAAACTCTCCTTTCTGGACCATAAATCCTGAATTTTGTGATAATGTAACGGTAACAGGAATCACAATTAACAATCCGCATTCTCCAAATACTGATGGAATTAACCCTTCATCTTGTACCAATGTTCATATTTCAAATTGCCATATTAGCGTAGGTGACGACTGTATTACTATCAAATCAGGTAGAGATGCTGATGGGCGTAAATACGGAAAAGCAACTGAAAACGTAACAATTACTAATTGTACCATGTTAAGCGGTCACGGAGGTGTGGTTATTGGAAGTGAAATGTCGGGCGGAATTAAAAAAATCACGATATCCAACTGTGTTTTCGACGGAACTGATAGAGGAATCCGTATCAAAGCGGCTCGTGGTCGTGGAGGTGTTGTAGAAGATATTCGTGTAAGTAACATTGTAATGAAAAATATCAAGGAGGAAGCTATTATTATGGATTTATTCTATGATAAAGACAATCCTGTAGAGCCAGTTACGGAGCGTACACCTATTTTCAGAAACATTCACATCAGTAATGTTACGGGTGGAAATGTAAACAAAGCTGGATTTGTTCGTGGAATTGTTGAAATGCCAATTCAAAACATCACTTTTTCGAATATCAATATGGATGGAAAAGAAGGGTTTACTGTAAATACAGCGTCT
>NCET01000256.1 GCA_002280815.1 Flavobacteriales bacterium 32-34-25
CATTCGCATCTTTGTTTCTTTTGTAGTAGAAAGAGACGGAAGTATGAGCAACATAAAAGTAATTAACAAACCTGGACAGGCTCTAGAAAAAGAAGCCATTCGTGTATTGCAATCCATAAAAACCAAATGGACTCCTGGAATGTTGAATTCAAAACCAGTGAGAACAGCTTACAATTTACCCATTACAGTACTAATAGATTAATCTTTTTTTAAAATCAAAACTCAAAGCAGCCTTAGTGCTGCTTTATTTTTTCGATAACTTTTCAATTTGCCACAGATTAAAAAGATTTCCACAGATTAATCAATGATAATCTTTTAAATCTGTGGCCAACTATTTTTGTCAGCAATAAAACTTTTATAACAAATCTAACTAAAGCTTGGCTAGTTAAAACATCACATTTAAATCAACATTGTGTATCTTTGTAGCCTTAAAATTGATCTATGGAAACTGTTTTAGATACGAATGCACCAATTGCTAAGCCTAAATGGTTAAAAGTAAAATTACCTATTGGAAAAAAATACACAGAGCTTCGTGGCTTAGTTGATAAATATAGCTTAAATACCATTTGTACTTCAGGAAGTTGCCCTAATATGGGCGAATGCTGGGGCGAAGGAACAGCTACTTTTATGATATTAGGAAATACTTGTACGCGTTCTTGTGGATTTTGTGGTGTAAAAACAGGTCGCCCAGAAACGGTAGACTGGGACGAACCTGAAAAAGTAGCCCGTTCTATCAAAATCATGAACATCAAGCATGCCGTGATTACGAGTGTAGACAGAGACGATTTGAAAGACGGTGGTTCTATTATTTGGATAGAAACCGTAAAAGCAATTCGTAGAATGAACCCCAATACAACTCTTGAAACTTTAATTCCAGATTTTCAAGGTATCGAAAGAAACATAGACCGTATTGTAGAAGCAAATCCGGAAGTAGTTTCACACAACATGGAAACCGTTCGCCGTTTGACTCGTGAAGTACGTATCCAAGCTAAATACGACCGTAGCTTAGAAGTATTGCGTTACCTAAAAGAAAAAGGAATCAACAGAACCAAATCAGGAATCATGTTGGGTCTTGGTGAAGAAGAAGAAGAAGTTTTCCAAACCATGAGAGACCTTCGTGCTGCTAATGTGGATGTAGTAACTATTGGTCAATACTTACAGCCTAGTAAAAAACATTTACCTGTTAAGGAATTTATCACGCCAGAACAATTTGCTAAATACGAGCAATATGGTTTGGAATTAGGTTTCCGCCATGTAGAAAGCGGCCCATTAGTTCGTTCTTCATACAAAGCACAAAAACACATTCTTTAATTACCCTAAGTTTACATAAAATTTGAAAACAAGAATTGCCATCAATGGTTTTGGTCGAATTGGCCGAAACCTTTTTCGTCTACTTTTAGATCATCCTGAAATAGAAGTTGTCGCTATCAATGATATTGCCGACACCAAGACTATGGCGCATTTAATAAAATACGATAGTATTCACGGTGTTTTACCTCAGGCTGTAATTGCCGATGAAAAAGGTTTTACCATTGACGGAAAGCATTTTTTATTTTTCCACGAAAAAAGTATTGCTAATCTGAATTGGAAAGATTTAAACATTGATTTTGTAATTGAATCCACAGGAAAACACAAAACCTACGAAGACTTAAACGAACATATTATTGCTGGAGCAAAAAAAGTAATTCTTTCAGCTCCTTCAGAAGTGGATACCATCAAAACAGTAGTTTTAGGAGTAAACGAACACATTCTGGACGGAACCGAAAAAATCATATCTAATGCGAGTTGTACGACTAATAATGCCGCTCCAATGATAAAAATAATCGACAAACTTTGCGGAATCGAGCAAGCGTACATTACTACAATTCACTCATTTACCACTGATCAAAGTTTACACGACCAGCCACACAAAGATTTACGAAGAGCCAGAGGTGCCAGTCAATCTATTGTTCCTACAACTACAGGTGCTGCTAAAGCATTAACAAAAATTTTTCCTATCTTAGAGGGCAAAATTGGAGGATGTGGTATTCGCGTACCTGTCCCTGACGGTTCTTTGACTGATATTACCTTTAATGTAAAAACGGCTGTATCAATAGAAGAAATAAACGAAGCTTTTAAATTGGCTTCGCAAAACGAACTAAAAGGAATTCTAGATTATACTGAAGACCCTATTGTATCCGTTGATATTATAGGAAATAGAAATTCTTGCTTATTTGACGCCCAACTTACTTCTGTCATCGACAAAATGGTAAAAGTTGTGGGTTGGTACGATAATGAAATTGGCTATTCATCACGATTAATAGATTTGATACTTTTGACCAAAAACTAATTTAATAAATGAAATTGCAAATCAAACTCTACCTGATTTTCGTTATTTTATTTAATTCAACCCTGTATTCTCAAAAAGAAGAAACAGATAGCATTAGCTATTATACCAGTTTAGCCAATGCCAATATCAAGACCAATAAATACAAGGAAGTCTTTTTGTTTACCCAAAAAGCAATCAACTACGCCCAGGAAAATTCAAAAACAAACGAACAAGCAATTCAAATTGCTAAACTAGGCAGATTGTATTACAGCCTAAAAAAATACGATGATGCTATCGAAAAACTTACCGAAAGCATTCACTTATTTAAATCCCTTACCCCTTCAACGGAATACGCTAAAGCCTATTATTATCTTGGGCTGGCCTATATGGGAAATAAAAATTACAAGTCGGCTGAAATTTGTATTAACAAAACAGCAGCGATTTCAAAAACACTGAATACCAGCGACAACACCGAATTGATTAGGCTTCAAAAAGCCATTATTTATAGTGCCAATCAAAAATTTGATGCTGCTTCAGCAATTTTCAACAGCATTATTTCAAAACCTGACAATCCTAATAATCTGGATATAAAAGCGGAAGCTTTGTACCAAATGGGACTGATTGAAGAACGCAACAATAGAAATAATTTAGCCCTAAATTATTTTAACAAAGCATTAGACTTAAATGCTAAAAATCAAAATTTAGATCAAAAATCGAATATTTTATTGGCTACTAGTTTAGTCTATGAAAAAATGCTTGACAAAAGCAATGCGTACTCTTTTTTAAAATTACATCTCAATTTAAAAGAGCGAATCGCCATTTCGATTCATGAAAAATTAGGCATCAACGATTACGAAGCTTTCAAAGAAAACCAAAGAAAGCAAAATTTGGCTCGCATCAATAAAGAGAAAAAAGAACAAGAAAGAACAGAAAATTTCTCAAAATTGATTAATTATATGTCAATTGCAATAATTGCCATCCTTTCGCTGTTGTGTTTTTCTTTGTATAAAAATAATATTATTCGAAAAAAATCGAATTCCTTACTACAAGAAAAAAACAGTGAACTACAAAAAGCAAAGGAAAAAGCAGAAAAAGCTTCGAATGCAAGAGCTGATTTTTTATCGATTGTTAGTCATGAATTAAGAACACCACTTAATGCTATTAATGGAATCACCCATCTTTTATTAGAAGAAAATCCAAAAAAATCACAATTACATTATCTTAGTTCGTTACAATATTCTGGAAATTATTTAACCGCTTTTATTAATGATATTTTAGAAATCAACAAAATTGATTCGAATAAAGTCCAACTAGAGCTAGTTAACTTTAATTTAAAGCAATTATTAGAAGACATCAAAAATTCATTAATAGAAGTTGCAACAAAAAACAGAAATGAATTTATACTTGATATCGACCCCAATATTCCGAATAGTTTAATTGGAGACCCTATTAAGTTGTCACAAATTTTCATGAATTTAATCAACAATGCACTAAAATTCACCAAGAATGGAAAAGTGAGCATTGTAGCCCGATTACAGTCTTTACATGAGCAAAAAGCGGTTCTGTTTTTTGAAATAATTGATACTGGAATTGGTATTCCATCAGAAAAACTCGAAACTGTTTTTGAAAGTTTCTCTCAAGGTTCTACCGAAATAAACCGAAAATATGGCGGAACAGGCCTAGGCTTAACTATTGTAAAAAAACTATTAAAAATATTAGGTAGCGAAATTTATTTAAAAAGCAATGTGGGCGAAGGTTCTTGTTTTTCTTTTGAATTAACCTTAACAGCAAACCACGATCAGATTATAGTAGAAGAAAAAAAGGAAATATTTTTTGACATTTCTAAAATAAAGGGCAAAAACATTTTAATAGTTGAAGACAACAAAATCAACCAAATGATTACCCGAAGAATGCTGGAAAACAGAGACATTCTTTGCGAAGTAATTGATAACGGAGAAGATGCAATTGAAGCCCTTAAAAACAATAATTACGACTTAGTTCTTATGGATGTTCATTTACCTGGAATTAACGGAACAATAGCAACACAAGAGATTAGAAAATTTGACACCA
>NCET01000257.1 GCA_002280815.1 Flavobacteriales bacterium 32-34-25
GTTTTAGATATTGTTACAGGGAAATTTAAACCAACGGGGAAAATGCCGTTTTCCACTCCTGTTACCGATGAAGCAGCGCAGAATCAAAAGCCAGATGTGCCGGGATATTTAGAAGGCAATGGATATGAGTTTTTTAAATTTGGAGAAGGTAAAAACGGATATTGATTTTTATTTTTAAAAAAAGGAATATAAATAGCGTTTAGTTGCAAACTAAAACATTGTTGTTTAAGAGATTTTACCGTCCTTAACTTTCGCAGTCGAGTGTCAAATGTTTGAAGAATGCGTAAAAAGAAAAGTTGTTTGAGCGTTAGCGAGTTCTTTTCTTTTAGCATTCGAAAACTAATTTGACCGACGAGGAAGTGTAAGACTTGATTTTTTTGTTTCTTTTTTGATCAAGCAAAAAAGAAAACTTAATGGTATTATTATGGATTATTACTCTTTTTGAATAGTACTGTTTCTAAACTGATTCGGAGAAAACCCTGTTTGTTTTTTGAATAATCTCGAAAAGTAGGCAGGGTCTTTAAAATTTAATAAATAAGATATTTCAGAAATAGAATAGGAGGTGTAAACCAAATATTTTTTTGCCTCGGTAATAGCATAATCATGTACCACTTGTAAAGCTGATTTTTGTACCAAAGATTGACAAATTCTATTAAGATGCACCGGAGTGATTCTTAAATCATTGGCATACTCCTTAATGAGTTTTGATTCGGGTAATGTTTTTTTAATCAGTTTTTGAAAATTATAAAAATAAGTAAGTGTTCTGTTGTTCGCAGTTTCTTTTTCATTTTCAAAGGTGTTTAGATGGTGTAATCCAACAAAAAACAATTGAAATAAGGATTGCAAGCAGAGTTGTTTGTAGATGTTTTTTTCGGTAATTTCTTTGACAATTTTGTTTTTTAAGTAGAGTAAATCATTTAAAGCGTCTTGGTTTTCCGGATTGAAACTATATTGTTTGGCCTTGTTCAATTCTAATAAAATAAGAGGGCTGTTTGTAAAAATAGTTTCCATGAATTGTTCTGAAATGGTAAGTACTTCACCACTTACATCTGACTGAAATTCAAAACCATGGAATGTATTTGTGGGTATCAAAAGAATACATGGTGCCTTTAATATTATTTTATTATTATCCTGAATAAGAACTCCTTCCCCGGATGAGATAATGAAAATTTGAAATAAATCGGTGTGCAAATGCTCGTTGATTTCCCAATTGTATAATTTACTTCTGGTAGCCAACAATTCATGGTGTACAAAATTCCCCAACTCATGCTGGGCATTGTCACCATATAGTCCTTTATAGTTTAGAAGATTTTTTTTCATTTTATTTTTTGATTCAACAATAATACTCGTTTTTTTATAATTAAAAAACAAAAATGTTTGTTTTGTGCAAGAATGTGTGTTTTTAATCCAAACTTGGAATGTTTTACTCAGCTACTTTTGTAATAGTAGATTTTGATTAATTATAAAAGCAAGCTTATGAGTGATATTATTGATACTTCATTGGATATTGAAGTACATCCTCCAAAATTATATGCTGAATATACTTCGACTATTTTGCGTGCTCCAAGTAAGCCGATGATTCTTTTAAATGCTCCAAGTAAGCCGATGATTCTTTTAAAAAAATCGTTGACAGAGCGTACTGGACCACTTTTTCAGGATTTCAATTTGGGCGCTTTAGATCATGATTTAACTAAGAATTCGATTAAAAACGGAGAACCCTTAGGCGAACGGATTGTAGTTCATGGAACGGTTAGAAATGAGAAAGGCGAACCCATTCCCAATACCATTTTAGAAATATGGCAAGCCAATGCTGCGGGTCGTTATGTGCATAAAGTAGATCAGCATGAGGCTCCTTTAGATCCCAATTTTTTAGGAACGGGACGGTGCATGACAGATGCTCAGGGAAATTATAAATTTTACACCATAAAACCGGGTGCTTATCCTTGGGGAAATCATCATAATGCCTGGCGACCAAATCACATTCATTTTTCATTATTTGGAAACCAAATTGTAAGTCGCTTAGTGACACAAATGTATTTTCCGGGAGATCCTTTGTTAGAATATGATCCTATTTATAAGGCGGTGAAAGCCAAAGGGCGTGAGCTGTTGATTTCTAAATTCGATTTAGGTATTACCGAACCCAACTTTGCTTTAGGTTATCGTTTTGATATTGTACTTAAAGGAAATCAAGCAACCCCATTTGAAAATAGCTAAGAAATTATGAGTACTAATATGTTACAAACACCGTCACAAACTGTAGGTCCTTATTTTGCTTACGGTCTTACTCCGAAACAATATGGGTATGATTTTGAAAATTTGGCAACAAATGTTTTAGAAAAGATATCTGAAGGAAAAGAAATAATTACCATCAAAGGGAAAGTTTTTGATGGAGAAAACAATCCTATCCCGGATGCCATGATTGAATTGTGGCAAAATGACGGAGAGAACCAATTTTTTGGTAGATTTGGTACAGGCACCGATAGTGAAAATCATTTTGTTTTTCAAACCATAAAACCGAATTCGGTTGAAGATCAGGCGCCCTATGTTTCATTAATTGTTTTCATGCGCGGACAATTAATTCATTCTTATACCCGTATTTATTTTTCGGATGAGGAAATTTTGAATCAGCAGGATGTGGTTTTAAATAGCATTCCGGAAGAAAGAAGAAATACAATTATTGCACAAAAAAAAGGATCGATTTACGAGTTTAATATTTATATGCAAGGGGAAAATGAAACAGTTTTCTTCGAAGTATAACATGCTCTTACTTTTAAAACTTTAGCTATGAGTTTATACACCCAATTGTTTTATTCGAAAGAAGCTAATGCATTCTTTTCAGATTCAGAATCTATTCGCCAAATGTTACGCGTTGAAGCAATTTTAGCTCAAGCTCAGTCGAATAATAATTTGTTTTCAAAAGAGATAGCTGATGTTATTTCAAGTTATTGTACAGGTTCTGAAATTGATATTGAACAGCTAAAAAATGATATTCCATTAGGTGGAAATGCTGCCATTCCATTGGTAAAACAATTGACAAAAATTGTTGCTGCTAAAGATGCAGAAGCCGCTAAATATGTTCATTTAGGAGCCACCAGTCAGGATATTGTAGACACGGCTTTGGTATTGCAAATTCAGAAATTTATAGATTGGGCAAATGTTAAAATAAATCTTTTAGAGAAACAGTTGATTGCGCTTACCCAGCAACATCAGGAGACAATTATGATAGGGCGTACATTATTGCAACATGCAAAGCCTACGACTTTTGGTTATAAAACCGCTGGTTGGTTAGAAGCCATTTCGAGAAGTAAACAACGCTTGCAAGCCGTTCAAAAAAGGGTTTTAGTAATACAGTTAGGAGGAGCAGTAGGAAATGGAAATACCGCTATTGACACTGAAATACAAAATGAATTCGCTCAATTATTAGATTTAAAACCGTCATTTAGCTGGCATTCCCATCGCGATAATTTAGCCGAATTAGCCAGTGTTTTGAGCATATTGGGGGGTAGTTTAGGTAAAATTGCCAAAGATGTTTCGCTGTTAATGCAAACGGAAGTGGCTGAAGTTTTTGAAGGAGCTGCCGAAGGAAAAGGAGGTTCGAGTACCATGCCGCACAAACGCAATCCGGTGAGTTGCGCTGCTATTTTAGCCAATACCAACAGATTACCTCATTTGGCAGCTACATTGCTTTCGGGATTGCCGCAAGAGCACGAACGTTCTGTGGGTTTATGGCATTCAGAATGGGAAGTTTTGGTCGAAGTTATGCAATTAACTGCAGGTTCGATAGAGAAAAGTATCACTTTAATTGAAGGATTAGAAGTTAATAAAAATAAGATGCTTACCAATTTGGAATTAACCAATGGTTTGATATATGCTGAAAATCTAAGTTTGGCTTTAGCAAAAAAAATAGGCAAGTCTGCTGCACATGAGTTAATAGAAAAAGCCTGTAAAAAAGCCATTCAGGAAAAGAAACATTTAAAGGAAGTTGTTCTCGAAATGAATATTGAAATCGATGATTTAGACGGTTTATTCGATCCTAAAAATTCCATCGGTTTAAGTTTAGAATTAGTGCGCCAAGTTTTAAAGCAGTACGAAATCGTTCGCTTTAAATAATCTGTTTTACAAAAATATAATGAATACACACTATAAAATATCAGGAACACCAAACAGTCCCGTTTTAGTTTTTTCTAATTCTCTGGGAGCCAATATGAGTATGTGGGATGAACTCATTCCGTTTTTGTTGCCTTATTTTCAGGTATTGCAGTACGATACCCGTGGCCTTGGAGGGAGCGAAATTACCGCTGAAGCCTACACAATTGAATTGTTAGGCCAGGATGTTATTGATTTATTGGATCAATTAAAAATTGAAAAAGCTTATTTCTGCGGACTTTCTATGGGAGGTTTGATAGGGCAATGGCTGGGAATACATCGCGCAGAACGATTTTCGAAAATAATAATAGCCAATACAGCAGCAAAAATTGGCGATGCGGAAGCTTGGAATTCCCGTATGGAAACCATTAAGGAATCAGGAATGGAAGCCATTGTTGCCGCGACGATGGAAAGATGGTTTACCGAAAATTTCCGTGCGAACAATCACAAACGGGTTTCCGAAACTAAGGCGATGTTTTTGAGTAGTGATGTCTTAGGATATTCTAATTGTTGTGTTGCGGTAAGAGATGCTGATTTTAGAGCCGATTTAGATAAAATTACTTCTAAAGTCTTAGTGATTACGGGTGATGAAGATGCGGTGACCAATGTAGGCCATGCCGAATTTTTAGCACAGCATATTTCTGATGCGACGATTAGTATTCTTCCGGCCAGACATTTGTCGGTTACAGAATTGCCGGAGCAATTTGCTTCTCTTTTGATTCAATTTATTGTTGGGACTACAACTTTCGAAAAAGGAATGCATGTCAGACGCACGGTTTTAGGAAATGCTCATGTGGATAGAGCAACTAATAGTGTCAATGAATTTAATGGGGAATTTCAAAATTTCATTTCCAATTATGCCTGGGGCGAAATCTGGACCAGACCGGGATTATCCAAACACAATCGAAGCCTTATTACCATTGCGATGCTCATTGCGCTGAATAGAAAAGCAGAATTACAAATGCATATTAGAGCGGCTTTCAATAATGGAGTTACGAAGGATGAAATTAAAGAAGTCATCATGCAATCGGCATTGTATTGTGGATTACCGGCTGCAAATGAAGCCATTCATACAGCGGAAGAAGTATTTAAAGATTTAAAAATTAATTAAAGAGATGAAAAATTTAGAAACTCAGATAGGAATTATAGGTGCGGGTCCGTCAGGGCTTACATTAGCATTGATGCTTGAAAAACAAGGGATAAAGTCAATAATTATTGAAAATCGTTCTCGTGATTATGTCGAAAATCGTGTTCGTGCAGGACTCTTAGAACACAATACCGTAGAGGTTTTTGATAGTTTAGGTGTTGCTGATAGACTTCATAAGGAAGGATTGGTACATCATGGATGCTACATTAACTTTAACGGAGTGAGTCAGCATATTGATTTTGAAAAGCATACTAAAAGACAGGTGACTATTTACGCTCAACAAGAAGTGGTGAAGGATTTAATCCAATCTTGTGAGGAACGCGGAATTCCTGTTTTGTTCGAGGCTGATGCTACTGAAATTGCCGGAGTTGAAACCGATAAACCAATCATTCATTTTACACATGATGGCGAAAAGAAAAGCATTTCATGTGATTTTGTAGGTGGTTGTGATGGTTTTCACGGTATTGCCCGCAAGACTTTACCAAAGGATTCTTATAAAGAGTATAAAATCGAATACCCTTTTAGCTGGTTAGGGATTTTGGCGCATGCAGCTCCTACTTATGATGAATTGATATATGCGTATCATAATGATAAACGTTTGGGAATTGCATTAAACCGAGGAGAAATTTTTGAAAAAAGTATTACTCCAATGCGCAGTTTTATGATTGATAATATGCAGTTTGGTCGTTTGTTTTTAGCTGGAGATTCGGCTCATATTGTTCCGCCAACAGGGGCTAAAGGATTGAATCAGGCTATTGCAGATATTAATAATTTGGCGAAAGGATTAATTGCATTTTACCAATCGGGGAATGAGGAAGGTTTGACTAATTATACCCAAAAATGTTTAGCCAGAGTTTGGCGCTCCCAGGATTTCTCCAATTTCATGACGTACTTATGTCATAAACAATCTGAAGAAGGAACTTTTGAAAGCAAGTTGCAAAAATCGAAGTTTGATTATTTGAGAATGTCAGAAGCCTATCAAAAAACCATTGCTGAAAATTATGTTGGATTGCCATTTGATGCTTTTGTAAACTAATTTTTTCTTAAAAACATATAAGCCATATAAGTTTTTGAATAAAATCAAGCAAAGTCAAAAGTTCATTTAAGTAAAATTGGCAAAGCTTTAAAATCAACTTTTTAAACTTATATGTCCTTGATGACTAATAATTTGACAAACTAATTTCTTTTAAACTTATATGACTTATATGTTTAATAATGATTTTAAATATTTAGAATAAAAAAAATGAAACAAGTACCTATAATAGATTTACATACAGCTGCCAGGATGGTAAAAGAAGGCGATATTTTGCTTCAGGGAGGATTTGGTATGACCGGGAATCCCGTACATCTGATGCACGCTTTGGCTGAAATTGGAACAAAACAACTCACTTTTATCGGGAACAATACTGGTGAAGCTGGAATTGGCGGAGGCAGATTGCTACGAAACGGTCAATTGAAAAAGATGATTGGTTCTTTTTTTACTTCAAATCCTGATGCGGTAAAAGCAGCACAAACAGGCGAAGTAGATTATGAATTATTGCCACAGGGAACTCTTGCCGAAGCCATCAGAGCCGGAGGTGCAGGAATAGGCGGTTTTTATACGCCAACATCAGCAGGGACTTTGATAGCCGAAGGAAGAGAAACCAAAATTATTGATGGCGAAGAACAGGTTTTTATCAAAGGAATTCGTGGAAATGTCGCTTTTATTCGTGCCTGGAGAGCTGATACTGCTGGGAATTTACAATACAGAATGACCGAGAATAATTTTAATAAAGCCATGGCTACCGCTGCTGATTTAGTGATTGCCGAAGTGGAGGAAATTGTCGCTGTAGGCGAGATAGCTCCCGAATTTGTTCATACACCAGGTTGTTTTGTGGATTATTTGGTGGAAGCTAAAATTACATTGGAAGATTTAGGGAGTTCGGCTTCGGTTTCGACTTCTAAAAAAGTGGATGAAAGTCGAATGAATATGGCTAAGCGTGCTTTGGCAGAATTGAAAAAAGGAGATGTGGTGAATTTAGGTATTGGAATTCCAACCTTGGTAGCCGATTTAATTACCGATGAACATGGAATTATTCTGCATACCGAAAACGGAATGCTTGGTGTAGGTCCTGTTCCTACCGATGGTGGAGGAGCGATGGATTATCCGGTTAATGCTGGTAAAATTCCCGTGACAGCTCTTAAAGGGAGTAGTTATTTTGATAGTGCCGATTCCTTTGCGATGATTCGTGGAGGTCATGTCGATACAGCTATCATGGGTGGTTTAGAAGTTGACGAATCGGCGAATTTAGCTAACTGGGCTGTTCCCGGAAAACCGCTTTTAGGTGTTGGTGGCGCCATGGATTTGGCAAAAGGAGCCAAACGTTTAATCATCACGATGACACATTCTAATCCTGATGGTTCTTCTAAAATTGTCCCAAAATGTGTTTTACCGCTTACGGCTTCAGCTGTGGTGGATTTAGTTATTACTGATTTAGCCGTATTTTCTTTTAATCAAGGTCAATTGACTTTAATCGAAATTATGCCGGGAAGTTCATTGGAAGAAATAAAATCAAAAACAACGGCACAGTTCAGTATTGATTTGGATTGATATTGATAGGGTTTCAAACGATTTTTTGACGCGAAATAAATGAAGGATGCATTATTTTGAATAGTATAGCCTCTTTTTTGAATATCCAGATACGCTACTAAAATTTACCTTTGTTTAATATTCAGTCTAATTATAATGAAGTATCTTTTGCAAAGGTTTTTACAGCTGAAAAACATTTTTCAGCTATAAAAATAGAATAGCATTTAATACCCAGATTAAAAAACAAACTATAAAGACATGAACCATTCATATATAATAGATGCAATCAGAACGCCAATAGGGAGTTTTGGAGTCCTAATATTCCTGTTGAAATGATTGACGAGGTGATTCTTGGAAATCATAATCAGGCAGGAGAAGACAATAGAAATGTGGCACGAATGGCTTCGTTATTAGCAGGATTACCATTTACGGTTCCCGCTCAAACAGTGAACCGACTTTGTGCTTCGGGAATGTCAGCTGTTATTGATGCTTCGAGAAGTATTCAGGTAGGCGATGCCGAGATTATGATAGCCGGAGGAATGGAACACATGACCCGTAGTCCGTGGGTGATTTCTAAAACATCTAAGCCTTTTGGTAACGATGCCCAAATGTTTGATTCCAGTTTTGGATGGCGTTTTGTAAATCCGAAAATGCAGGCCATGTATGGAACGGATGCGATGGGAGTTACTGCTGAAAATTTGGTAGAAATCTATAATATAAGCCGTGAAGACCAGGATTTATTTGCTTACAATTCGCAACAAAAAGCTTTTGCAGCACAACAAAACGGACGATTAAACGAAGAAATTGTTGCTGTTGAATTGGCTGATAAAAAAGGAAATATTACGGTATTCGATAAAGACGAATTCGTAAAAGGAAATACCACTTTAGAAAAATTAGCCACGCTTCGGGCTGTTTTCAAAAAAGAAAACGGAACGGTTACAGCAGGAAATGCTGCGGGTTTGAACGATGGTTCGGCAGCTTTATTTTTGGCTTCTGAAAAAGCAATAAAAAAATACAAATTAACGCCTAAAGCCAGAATTGTAGCTTCGGCAATAGTGGGAGTAGAGCCTAGAATTATGGGAATTGGTCCTGTGGGAGCCACTCAAAAAGCACTTGAAAAAGCAGGATTGACATTAGAAGATATCGATATTATAGAATTAAATGAAGCTTTTGCGGCGCAGTCTTTGGCTTGTACCAGAGCTATAGGTTTAGCGGATAATGATCCTAGAATCAATCCAAATGGAGGCTCCATTGCTTTAGGGCATCCCTTGGGAATGTCAGGAACCCGAATTATACAAACTGCTATGATTGAACTTCAAAAACAAAACAAGAAATATGCACTTTGTACCATGTGTATCGGTGTGGGAATGGGATATGCCGTGATTATCGAAAATGTAAATATAAAGTAGGTTGCTATATTTTGTTTTTAATAGTGTTCAGCTGAATTGAGAATAAAAAAATAATACGTTTTTAAAAATTGAATGCCATGAAAAATATAAAAATTATTCAGGATTTACATGATTTGGGAATTACAGGCGATTACGAAGTGTGTTATAACCCTTCTTATGACGAGTTGTTTCAGGCCGAAGTTTCACATAGTAGTAAAGGATATGAAAAAGGCGCTGTAACTGATACAGGAGCAGTGGCGGTAAAGACAGGAGTTTTTACAGGGCGTTCTCCTAAAGATCGCTACATAGTGCTTGATGAGGTTACAAAAGATACTATTTATTGGGAT
>NCET01000258.1:0-5049 GCA_002280815.1 Flavobacteriales bacterium 32-34-25
CTTTCTTTGGCCAATTCCAGATTGTCCATAAAAAGATATTCCATTCCTATTAAATTATACACATCGGCATAATCATCGGTATATTGTAAAGCAATTTTTAGTAATTCAACGGCTTTTTCATGTTGGTCTCTTTTAGAGTAAATGTTTGCCTTTTGAATATAAATTTCTTCATTATTGGGCTCTATGGCATATAGCTCGTTAAGTAACTTCTCGGCTATATCCAATTTGTCATCATAAACCAGCATTTCAACTTGTACCAGCTTTAAGCCCGTAGACTTGGGGTGTTGTTCTAATGCTAGTTTAAGCGCTTTTTTAGCTAAAGCGGCCTTACCTGTATCAAGATAATGAAGTATGATTTCTTCAAATTCTTCAGAGTCAAAAAAGAGCACTTTGTTGGTTTTCAACATTGACTCAAATTTGGATAGAGATAAGTTATAATCTTCTTCTTCGTTGCTTAGTTGCATACTTTCTGTTTTTAGAATTTGGCCTAGCTTAAAGTTAGGCATCCTTAGTGTTATTTTTGAAGAAAAAAATGAATTATTGTGAACAATTTAATTAACAAAGGAGGCTAAGCTAATTGTAGTGTTGTATTTATTTTTTTGACGAAGCCATTACTTCGTCCATTACTTCGAGTATTATATCGCATCCTTCACGTATTTCTTCGTTAGAAATGGTTAAAGGAGGAGTAATTCTGATGGCACATCCTTCAAAGAGTAGCCAGAATAATATGAGTCCTTTGTCTTGACATTTTAAAATAACTTCATTCGTGATAGAAGCATCTGCTGTCATAGCAGCAAGCATCAATCCTTTTCCTCTAATTTCTTGTATCAAAGGGTGTACCAAAACTTTCAAGGTAACTAAGCAGGCTGCCGCAATGACAGGGTGTCCGCCAAAGGTGGTGATGTGACCTAATTTTGGATTCTCGGTCAATAAATCCATCATTGCTGATGAAGCAGTGAAAGCGCCCACGGGCATTCCGCCGCCCATTCCTTTTCCCATAGCAACAATATCGGGAACTACATCGTAATTTTGGAAACCAAATAGTTTTCCTGTTCTACCAAAACCCGGTTGAATTTCGTCCAGAATCATCATAGCACCCACTTCGGTACAGCGAGCACGTACTTTTTTTAAGAAATCATTTTCTGGCTGAATAAATCCTGCGCCACCTTGAATGGTTTCGAGTAAAATTCCAGCGGTTTTAGTGGTTATTTTTTCTAAATCGGCTTCGTTATTGAAAGTGATGAATTCTACATCTGGAATCAATGGGCGAAAAGCTTGTTTGCGTTCTTCAAATCCCATTACGCTCATAGAACCCATGGTGTTTCCATGGTAGGCATTATGGCAAGAAATCAATTGGCTTCTGCCAGTCACTCTACGAGCTAGTTTTAAAGATCCTTCAATAGCTTCGGTACCCGAATTGACTAAATAGGTTTTGTCTAAAGGAGCGGGAAGGAGTGAAGCCATGAGTTTGCAATATTCTACAGCAGGGCTTTGCGAATATTCGCCATAAACCATAACGTGCGAATATTTATCCAATTGGTCTTTTATGGCTTGATTGACTCTTGGATGTTGGTGTCCTAAGGTACAAGCCGAAACTCCTGCAACAAAATCCAGGTATTTTTTATTGTTAGTGTCGTAGATATATGAACCTATGGCGTGCGAAACTTCCATTCCTAAAGGATAAGGAGAAGTTTGTGCTTGGTATTTTATAAAATCTGAATTCATTTTTTTATTTCTTAAGTCCTTAGTCACTAGTCCTTAGATTCTAAGCTCGAAAAACTATTAAATTTAAAACAGGAAGGCTAAAGTTTTGAAAACTAAGGACTAGGTACTAACTATCTACTTCTTTTTCTTTTTATCGTAATCCAAGGTTTCTTTTCTAATTTCCATAGGGGTATTTTCCTGGGCATTTTCTTTTTTAGCTTCTTCAATCATTTTGTCGTTGTATTGATTTTCTTCTTCGCTAAAAATATCATCTTTAGATTTGATTCTTTCGTCAGCTCGCCATTTGAAGCCTTTAAATTTTCGATCATACTCTTCCAGCTCTTCTTCAGGGTAAATGTCTCCATCTACTTGTTGGAAAAAAGTAATGGTTTCAATGGTGTTTTTGTCAAAAAGAATACTGATTTTACTACTTACATTTTTGTTGATACCAATGAGTTCTTTTTCGTCATTTCGCATGTAATAAATTACCTCGGCATTTTTAATAATATCAACATCATGGAGTTTTCCTTCTTCAAATTTCCCATAGAGATTTAAGCCTTTTATTTGATTATAGCCCGTTCCCAGAGTGTCTTTGGAAATAATAAAAGTATTATTGAGGACTTTGAGCGAGTCTAGTTTTTGGGTTTTGCTATTTCCAATGAGGTGCATGATGTCTCCTGTAATCTGGCTTTCACCATTCCACAGAATAGGGTTTCCAATGAGTTTTGTTAGCGAATTTTTAGCACTAGAATGAATCGAATCACATTTTCCACTCATATCGGTTTTAAAAAAGCGAACATTATTGAAGGCGCGAACAATTCGATTGTCTTCTTTTCCGGTTACCATGAGTTTTTTTCCGTGAATGTAAACCGAGTCATTTTCGACAAAATTGACAGCAACAGCTCTTTTGGTTACATACATCGAATCTTTTTTCTGGAAAACTTCGGCATAATGTCCTTTTACTATTCCTCGATTGATAGAATCGGTAATTTTTACGTTTCGTGTAGCCGATGCAAATTCTTTGTTTCTGTCATAATACAAACTGTCTCCCTCTATAAGGCGATCGTCGTATTTTATGTATGATTTTCGAAGAAAATGAGCTAGATTTTTCTTGGTGTCATAAAACCCTTTTTCTGTGTAAATGTAATTGGTTTTACTTGTAATTGTTGATGGACCAAAAAGATAAGAATGTCCTGAATTACTATAATAATCCAAATGATTGGATTTGATGATATATTTAGGATTTGTAATGGTCACTTCGGTGAGGAACTGGAATTTCTTTTCGGCAACATAATATTTTCCAGATTTACTAACTAAGGTATTTTCTTTGTTGATGATTGTTCCTTTGTTGTTGTAAAAAACTTCCTGAGTGTTTCGGTCAAAACTGATGGTATCTGTTGATAAAGTTGCATCAGGCGAAGTCAAAACCGCATCTCCAGTAGCGAATGCTTTTTTTACATTTCCATTGTATTCGGCATATTTACTGTTTAAATACAGGGTGTCGCCTTGAACTAATTGTACGTTTCCAAAAGCTTTAATGTAGTTTTCTTTTTGAAAATAATAGGCTTTATTGCAGCTAAGTACTACGCCATCATGATTGACTACCACATTTCCGGTTAGTAAAAAGGCATCGGGCATTTCGGCTTGATTTACATCAGCGAAATCAGAATGTTCAACAATTATTTTTTTAGGTGCTTTTTGTGCGCTTACTTGTATTGAAGTAATTAAAAACAGACCAAAACAGATGAAAAATAGCGATTTATTCAAGGGTGTATATTTTTGTCAAATTTATGAAAAAGGAAACAATCCTAATAAATATTACTATTTATTTATGATTTTGAAAAGTCAGCTTTTTCTATTTAGTTGTATTTTTTGTGCTAATAAAAAAAGCTGAGGCATTCTAGATAGTAATGCGTCAGCTTTTGATGATTTTGATAAAAGAAAATTAATATTTCTTTATAAATGTATTTTGATAGTTTTCGTTGATTTTCTCCCAATTAATAACATTAAAGAAAGATTCAATATAGCTAGCACGACGGTATTGATGTCCTAAGTAATACGCGTGTTCCCAAAGATCTAAGGCTAAAATAGGTGTTCCTGGTACGGCAGCATTTCGCATTAATGGATTGTCCTGATCCTGTGAACTGGTAATTTTAAGTTTTCCAGCTTTGTCTACAATTAACCAAACCCAAGCAGAACCAAATTGATTATTGGCCTCGGCTTTAAAAGCAGTTTTAAATTCATTAAAAGAACCAAAATCACGGTCAATTACTGAGGCAATGGTGTCAGTAGGAGTTCCGCCAGCATTAGGAGCCATGGATTTCCAATATAGAGAATGGTTGTAATAACCACCAGCATTGTTTCGTAATTCGGTATCGTTGATGTTGAGTTTTGCTAATATGTTTTCAATAGACATATTCTCATATTCGGTACCTGCAATTGCTGTGTTTAGATTATTAGTATAAGTCAAATAATGTTTAGAATAATGTACTTCTAGAGTTAGAGGCGAAATAGTAGGTGCTAAAGCATCATAAGGATAGGGTAGTTTTTCTATTAAAAACGAACCAGGCTCAGCTTTTACATCATCAGGAAATCCAATAGTTATTTTTTCTTGTGCTGTAGGAAGAGGAACTTCTACCACTTCGGTAAGTTTTTTATTGTTGCATGAAATTAAAAAACTTAAAAAAAGCAAGTTTGCAATTGTAAAAAAAAGTTTTTTCATTGTGATAGTACAATTTTATAGCGAATTGATAATTTCAATATAGTTTTCTTTGGCTTCATCAGATGAAATGTGACTTATTTGCATCCAAGCATTAGTTTTAAAGGCATCTCTTAAATGGAAATTAGAAGTTTGTCTGATTTCCACAGTGCCCATGGTTGCTTGTTTGTAAAAAGCATACAATCGTAATTGCACATCTTGAGGTAAAGACGCTTGAGTCATTTTTGCAGCTTTTTCAACAGCTTCATTAAACCTAGTATCTAAATCTTTTTTAGTCATTATTTTTTTGTTGCAATAATTGTTTTTCCTCCAATTGCTTTTTGGTTCAAAACCACATTTATAGGAGTACCTAAAGGTAAAAATAAATCAACTCTAGATCCAAATTTGATAAAACCAGCATCAGTTCCTTGAACAACTTGCATTCCTTCTTGAGCATAGTTTACAATTCGGCGGGCTAATGCTCCAGCTATTTGACGGTATAAAACAGCACCAAAAGTATTGTTTTCAACCACAACGGTAGTTCTTTCATTTTCTTCGCTCGCTTTTGGGTGCCAAGCTACTAAAAATTTACCTGGGTGGTATTTGCTGAATTTTACAATTCCGTTCATGGCATATCTTGTAACATG
>NCET01000258.1:5074-5882 GCA_002280815.1 Flavobacteriales bacterium 32-34-25
GTTCTTTTAGGGTTTCTAAAGAATTGTAAAATGATGATTAAGATTAAAAAAGCAAAGATTTGAACCGACATTCTTAGCCAATTCACATCAATAAATTTGTCAGCAAGTAAAAGTACTGCGACTGTAAAAATTGTACCTAATAAAATTGATGGAGCTCCTTCTTTATGAAACATAATTTAAAATTTGATAAAATAAAAATATAAATGGTGCTACAAATATAACACTATCTAGTCTATCTAGCACACCTCCGTGTCCAGGCATGATGCTTCCGCTGTCTTTTACACCGGCAATTCGTTTGAATTTAGATTCTATTAAATCGCCAATAGTTCCAAAAATCCCAACAATGGTAGCTATTGAAGTCCATATCAATATAGATTGCTGGCTAAATTCGGGTTTTGGTTTAATGTAAAATTTAGAGATTAAATAACCTGCTAAAATGGCAAAAAGTAGTCCTCCTAAGAATCCTTCGATTGTTTTTTTAGGTGATATGCGTTCGAAAAGTTTGTGTTTTCCAATAGATTTTCCAACGATGTAAGCAAAAGTGTCGTTCGTCCAAATGAGAAGAAATAATCCGATGATGATTTTTGGATTGTAGTCTTTTATTCCAAATGAAATTTTAGTGATAAATACAAATGGAAGAATGATGTAACCAAATAGGTATAAGTATTTTGAAGAAGTACTTATTTTTTGAATATTATCGTAAAAAAGGAAAAGAATACATTTTATTGAAACAACCAGTGTTATGGCTAATAGTACAATATTTAATTGCTGTATATTGACTGTGATTTCAATATTAGTATTAAAATAT
>NCET01000259.1 GCA_002280815.1 Flavobacteriales bacterium 32-34-25
GAGGTTAGTGACGAAGTTCAAATAACATTAAATCCATGCAACCATCTTGACTTTGATGGAACGGATGATAACGTTAATTTTAAAAATAATTTCAACTTGAACAGTGGTTCTTTTAGCTTCGAAGTTTGGATTAAATCGGAAACTACAAATGGAAATATTCAAACCATATTATCTAAACGAAATGCTTCCAACTTAAATGATGGTTATGATTTAAGATTAGTCAATAATACGCTTTCATTCAATTGGAACAACGGAAACTCGATTAGTTCTTCTTATCCCATCAGTACAGGCAGATGGTATCATGTAGCAGTTACTTATGATGAAACTAATTACAATCTTTATGTTGACGGTGTAAGTGTTAGAAACGCAGTTGCAGGGGCAAATCCAATTGCGAATAGTAATGCCAAATTTATACTAGGTGCGATGGCACAAAATACCGTTTTCCCATACCAACCTATTCACTATTTTGATGGTTGGATGGAAGAACTACGCATTTGGAATGTAGCCTTAACTGATGCTCAAGTGCGCCAAATGATGAATCAAAGAATTCAGGAAGAAAACAGCACTGTATTAGGTTCAACTGTTCCGCTGAATATCCCTGGATTGTCTTGGACTAATTTAGAAGCCTACTATCAAATGGTTCAAGCAACTGATTTAATCAATGGACACCTAATAGACAAAACTACAAATGCCCGCAACGGAAGACTATTAAACATTTATACTCCACAACCCGAAACAGCACCTCTACCTTACACCTCTATAACAGACGGAAATTGGGAGGACAATGCTACTTGGACACATGGCAATGTTTGGAATATCCCAAACACTACAGGAATAAACAACACCACTTACATTGATTGGAACATTGTTAAAACCGATAACAATATCACAACTGCAGGAAACAAAACAGTTTTAGGTTTATTAGTAACTAGTAACATTCTTTATGCAAATAGCAATAATAAAATAGAGGTTTCTCATTACTTAAAACTAGATGGAAAAATTGATTTGATAAGCAAATCACAATTGGTACAAACCCAAGGAAGCGTTTTAGATGTTAGCAGCAGCGGTTCTATAGAAAGAGACCAACAAGGACAATCTAATTTATTTAATTACAATTATTGGAGTTCGCCAGTTGGCACAATAAACACAACTGCTAATAACCTAAATTATACCGTGGGAAGTGTAATGAAAGACGGTACTACAACCACACCTAGAAATATTCAATGGATTGGTGGGTATAATGGCGCGCCAACAAGCCCTATCAGTACTGCTCGCTATTGGCTTTATAAATTTGATAATTATGCCAATGCTTACGCAAATTGGGTTCAAATGAATGAAAACTCAACGGTAAGAGTTGGACAAGGATTTACTATGAAAGGAAGTGGAGCTGCCACAACAACTCAAAACTACACCTTTGTAGGCAAACCTAACAATGGATTAATTAATTCAAATTCAGTAAGTGCTAATCAATTATTACTAGCTGGAAACCCTTACCCTTGCTCACTGGATAGCGAAGCTTTTATCAATGCAAACCAAAATTCAACAAACGGATCTATCTATTTTTGGGAACATTATGCCTCAAATAACACTCATGTTTTAAGAGACTATCAAGGAGGTTATGCCACAAGAAACCTAACAGGAGGTGTTGCTCCATCTTCGGCTAATGTAGATTACATAAGCAAACTAGGAACTCCCTCTAGAGGTATCCCTAACCGTTTTATTCCTGTAGGACAAGCCTTTTTTATAATTGGTAAAGCTGGAGCTGGAGGTACAGTTACGTATGATAACAATCAAAGAGCTTTTCATAAAGAAGATGATGCGAGCAATTCTAACGTGCTTTTTAGAGTTACAACAACAGCCAAACCAACATCAAGATCTAACGAAAATGATGTTGTAGTAGACGAAAAATATAAAAAAATTCGTCTTGGATTCAACTCACATAACGATTACCACCGACAAATTTTATTAGGTTTTATTGATGGAAAAGCAACTAACGAAATGGATTTTGGTTATGATGCTTACAATATGGACAAATTTCCTAATGATATGTTTTTCCTCATTGGAGGAAGTCCATTTGTTATTCAAGGTGTAGGGGCATTCGACAAAAATGCTTCGTATCCAATTGGTGTAAAAACAAATGCCGAAGGAATTGTAAAATTCATGATTGATGAGGTTGAAAATTTTGATGCCAATCAAGCCATTTATATTTTTGACAGCGTAACCAATACGTATCACAATATAAGACAAAGTAATTTTGAAATTAATCTAATTGCAGGAACTAATACCACTCGATTTTCATTGCGCTTTTATAACCCTGCAGACGCTCCTATAGAACCAGAAGAACCGATAGAAGTACCTGAAATTAAAAATGACATAGATATTATCCACATTCAAAAATCGAATAACATCAATATCAATAATCGTATTGAAAATAGTAGTGTTACAAAAGTAAGACTATATAACGACGCAGGAAATGAAATTGAAAGTTGGAAAATTCAAGAAAACCGAAACCAATCGAACATTCAAGTACACATTAAAAAAACAAAAGTAGGAGTCTATATTGTAAAAGTAGAAACCACCGTAGGCGAATTTACTAAGAAAATAATTATTCAATAATAATCCAATTTCTTGATTTGAACAACTATGTAAAAAGAATAAAATCGTTAAAAACATTACACATAAAACTCAATACAAAAACAGAAGTATTTGATAATGATTGATTCAAAAAATCATTCATAGTAGATTGTTTTGGAGTTACACCATAAAATTTTTTAAAAGTAGTAATAAAATGAGAGGTGCTTTTATATCCAAGCTCTTCCGAAATTTCATTTATTATTTTTTTTTCACTCAGCATTTTTTGTGCTTTTATCATTCGAACCGAAGTAATAAAATCATGAATAGTAATATTAAATTTCTCTTTAAAACCCACTTTTAACTTCAATTCGTTAAGTGAAACAATTCTAGACAATTGCTTAATAGTGGGTGGATTATGATAATTAGTTGTCAAATAAGCACGAGCAGTTTCTAGTTTAGCTATTTCGGTGTCATTACTATTCCACGGAACATTACTATTTTCTTCAAGAGAGATAAAAAGTTGTAAAAAAAGCTCTCTTAATTTATGCTCTACATAATGTGATTTTACATTACCTGATAAATCATTCTTCAAAATATTTGAAATTATTTCTACAAATGCATGACTTACAGGAATTAGATTTTCACCAAAATTGACATACTCATTATTAAAAACTTTATTGTAAAAATGCCAAGATTTATTCCATTTCTCATTTTCTAATAGGTTTATAAAATACTCTTTAGAAAAAAACATCCTAATGTAATTTAAAGGTTCTTTACTTGCCGCCATTTTCATTTCTACATCGGTATCTCCACGAAAAACTAATTGCAATAAACCTGCATCAATATTTTTTATTTTTTTAAAAAGAGATTTATAAGTAGCAATATTTCCTCTTAGTAATAATGAAATTTGAATATAGTCCCCTCTTTTTTGTAACAAGTTTACACTCTCCTGATAAACATTAAAATTAGTCTCTACAATAAAAAAACCGTCTGAAAAATGAATTCTCCCTTCTAAATCTACTTTACCTAACTGACTATATTTAAAATCTTTACATCTAATAATTGAACCCTTAATTGGAACATCATTTACCTCAATTTCATATAAGGTTTCTCCTTCTTCTTTTAAAACAGATTTTAAATACATAATACCAATTCCGTTATTTTTTATACCATTTTTAATATTCAAGAAGAAAATTATCCTCCTATTTTTGCAGCAAAATTATTTAAAATAAGTCTAATTAAAAAATATAATTTTTATTTAGTCTTAATTAATAAAACAAAAACAACATGATTCGTAGCTTTATTTTCGCAATTTTAACAGTCTTTACCATTCAAACAGCAGTTGCTCAACAAAATGGAATAGTTCAAGGAACAGTTTCAGGTGTTGATGGAACAATACCCGCAGCATCTATATTTATAGAAAACACTAAATTTCAAACAATCACTGACGACAGCGGTAAATATAAGTTGATCTTACCACAAGGTGATTATACAATAGTAATAAGCAGTATAGGCAATAAAAAAATAAAAAATAAAATTTCTATAAAATCAGCCAAAAATACTATCCTAAATGTTTCCTTAAAACCTACTTCAACAGAACTTAATGAAATACATGTAAAAAGAAAATCAGCAATACAAGAAGTCAAAGAATCTCCTTTTAATGTAGTGGCACTGGATGCAAAATCAAAATACAATACTACTCTTGATTTAGGTCACTTATTAGCAAAAGCCTCTGGCGTTAAAATCCGTGAAGCAGGTGGGTGTAGGTGGTGATATGAATATTACATTAAATGGTTTTACAGGCCGAAATATAAAAATTTTTATGGATGGCGTGCCGATGCAGGGAAATAGCTCTTCGTTTCAATTGAATAATATTCCAGTTTCATTGGCAGGGCGTATCGAAGTATATAAAGGAGTTGTTCCCGTAGAATTTGGTGGCGATGCTATAGGCGGAGCCATTAATATTGTGACCAATCGCACGACTAATTCTTTTTTGGATGCTTCTTATTCCTACGGTTCGTTTAATACTCATAGGTCGAATATTATTTTAGGACATACTACTCCAAAAGGTTTTTCTTTTCAGCTAAATGCTTATCAAACCTACTCTGATAACGATTATAAAATAAAAAGCAGGTTGATTACTAACGGGCAATATTCTAGAGAAACATTTGATTTTAAACGCTTTCATGCTGCCTACCACAATGAAACTGTTGTAGCTAAAGTAGGTGTGGTAAATAAATCATGGGCTGATCGCTTTTTCATTGGAGCAACTTTAAGTCAAGATCACCAAGAAGTACAAAATGCCCCTGCCAATATTGAATTTGTTTATGGTGATGTAGAAACCAGTAGAAAAGGTTTTCAACCCAATCTGGAATATTACAAAAGGAACTTGCTGTTTAAAGGATTAACCGCCAGAATATCTGCCAACTACAATATAAATAGTAATAAAAGTATTGACACATCCAGCTACAAATACAATTGGCTTGGCGAAAAAACCATGGCGGTGAGTAAAGGAGAACGAGGGACTTCTGCCCTATCCGAGTTCAATAACTCTAATTATTCAGCGATGGCCAACCTTAGTTATGATATTAATCCATCACACTCAATAACTATTAATGATGTTCAAACGGGTTCAAAACGGTATTCCACTTCTACAGCACCAGAAGAGCTTGTAACAGAATTTGAGAAATTACGTCGTGTAAGTTTAAAAAATGTTTTAGGTATTTCATACCGTTTCCGTCAGAACCAAAAATGGAATATCAATGTTTTGGAAAAAATTATTATCAAAAAGTTATTGGCCCTTATAATCTTGCTGATGAATCTCATCCAGACTGGCAGGAACGAAGTGAAAGTTACAATACGATGGGGTACGGAATAGCTTCCACCTATTTTTGGAAATTTTTCCAATTTAAAGCTTCTATGGAACGTGCTTACCGATTACCATCTGATAATGAACTGTTTGGGGATGAAAATGCTGAAGTCGGAAATGCCTCTCTGGTAGCCGAAAATTCAATGAATTACAATTTAGGCTTCACTATAAATAAAGAATTCAAAAATTCAGATTCCTTCTATTTTGATGTAAATGGTTATTTGAGAAATACAGATGATTTTATTAAAAGAGAGATTTTAGTACGAACAGGAACCCTAACATCTGTCAATTTTGGCAGCACGCGCAATCTGGGTGTAGATGCAGAAGCCAGATATTACTTCAGGAATAAAGCCATGATTGGCGGAACGTTTACAATGATGCATTTATACGATAATGAACAATATAGAGGATACGAAGGAACGGTATTAAATAGTCACTATAAAGATCGTATGCCCAATATACCATATCAGTTTGGTAGTCTAGATGCTGCCTATTATATACACAATATTGGAAAAAAAGAATCTGGAAATGTATTAAATCTAGATTACAATCTGAATTATGTAGGTCAGTTTTATCTGAATTGGGAAAGCTTAGGAAGTTCAACTAACAAATATGATTTACCAACACAATTGTCTCATGATTTTAGTGCTACCTACATCATGAAAGGGGGAAAATACAATTTTTCATTCGAAGTAAAAAATATAACCAACGAAGAGTTAGCCGACAATTTTGGAATGCTAAAACCGGGTAGAGCATTTTACGGAAAAATCAGGGTTTATTTTATGCAAAGAAGAAAACATCAACATCATAATCAACAATAAATTAAATTTTAATACTTAAAAAGAAAACTATGAATCGATTATTAAAAAGCAAATCATTACTTATAGGTTTAGCCATACTATCCCTTGCTGCTTGTTCAAATGACAATAATTCTGGTAATCCAGATACGGAAGATAATAGCGGAGCCGACAAATACTTTTTGGCAGGAATATCATCTGATGGTACAACTACTTTTACTTATACCATGGCAGTTAAAGACCTTGCAAAAGACACTTTAATCAGTACAAATTACCCAGGTACTATTGAAAACATTGGTAGTTATACGCAGTGGGGTTATAGTGGTACCAAAGCACTTTTTGCAATCAGTTACCAACAAGGAAATCCGTCACCGGGTTCTGTTTTTCAGTTAAGTTC
>NCET01000260.1 GCA_002280815.1 Flavobacteriales bacterium 32-34-25
GGTTCAAATGGATTTTAAGGAAGCCGATACCAATGGCAATTTTAAGTTGAATCAATATCATCAAAATTATGGATACGATCTTGAAAATGCTTTATCCAAACATCCTATTAAAGAATTGGAGACACCCAAGTACAAAGAAGACCTTATGGACTCCATCAAAAAAGGAAATCGCCAATCAGTTACTTTCGTGAAAGACGGAAATGAAATCAAGCAATATGTTGAAGCCAATCCTCAATTCAAAACCATCAATGTTTACGATGCCAATATGAAGCGAATCGATAACCGTCAGTCTAAAGAGGAAAAGCAGACTGAAGGAGAAACTAAGTCGGCTAAACAAGAGGCTAAAAAGCAAAGTCAAAGTGATGATACCGATGGCCTGGAAGCACCACAAGAAAAAAAGAGAAGAAAAAAACAGTCTAATTCAATTTAGATACTAATGGAAACGATAAACCCCTTATCAAATTTCTTTTCAGCAATTGAAAACGATTTTAGGATCAGTATTACACATATTGGTATCTATGCCGCTTTGTTGCAGTTTAGGACCAATAAGGGGTTTGTTAATCCAATTGAGGCATTTAGTTATGAAATCATGCCTATTGCAAAGATATCTGCACCATACACCTATCATAAATGTGTGAGAGAATTAAGTGAGTATGGTTATATCAGGTATGAGCCTTCATTTAAAAAGACTCAGGGGAGTAAAATTTACTTTTTTGGAAGTTAATAGTAAACACCAGTTATCAATGAAGTAAAGCCCTTTTAGAGGGCTTTTTTATTAATTAAAATCGCGAAAAAATGGAAGATGAAGTGGAAGATTTTAATTCAAAGATTACACCTGAAAAAGCCCAAAAGATGTTGAAAGAAGAGGGTATGGGTGTAACATTAAAAGAAGCTAAAGAAATATTGTATTTCTTGAGAAAATTAGCTAATATAGCGGTACTCAAATATTTAGAAAAATGAAAAAGATAGCAGACTTATATGTAAGGGTAAGTACAGATGAACAGGCAGATAAAGGTTATTCTCAGCGTAATCAAGAAGAAATGTTACGAAAATTTTGTGGTTTGAATAATATTCAAATTAGAGATGTAATCTATGAGGATTATTCAGCGAAAACATTCAATAGGCCACAGTGGAAAAAAATTCTTTTAAATTTAAGGAGATATAAAAATAAGACTGATTTAATTTTATTTACCAAGTGGGATCGATTTAGCAGAAATGCGGGTGATGCTTACCAGATGATTAATTTACTACGAAAATTGGGAGTTGAACCACAGGCGATTGAGCAGCCACTCGATTTGAGTATTCCTGAAAACAAAATGATGTTAGCGTTTTATCTTGCTGCACCGGAGGTTGAGAATGATCGAAGAGCATTAAATACTATGCATGGTATGCGGAGAGCAAAAAAAGAAGGCCGATACATGGGAATTGCACCTTTTGGGTATATGAATAAAACAAAAGATGATGGACGGAAATTTATAATGATAAACGAGAAACAAGCAATCATTGTTAGATGGGCTTTTCACGAAATTGCTAAAAAGACTTTTAATACCGAATCGGTTTATTATTTCGCTAAAAAGAAAGGACTTACTTTAACTAAAAGTGGTTTCTGGGTTATGTTAAAAAATCCTTTGTACTGCGGCAAAATATTTGTGCCTAAGTATAAAGATGAAATTGGCTACTTTGTAAGGGGACAACATGAGGCTATAATTTCTGAAGAGCTTTTTTATGAAGTACAAGATGTTTTGGATGGCAGAGCACGGGTATATCGTCCTAAAATAGAAACCATAGATGAATTTCCGCTAAGAGGCTTTTTTCTTTGTCCAAAATGCTCTAAAAAACTTACTGCAAGTAAGTGTAAAGGTAGAAGTAAATACTATTACTATTATCATTGTGAGAGTAGTTGTAAGTATAGAATTAATTCAGAGGAGGCAAATGAAAAATTTATATCGAATTTAAATATATTCGCTCCAGTTCAAGCTGTAAAAAAATTATATACGTCACTGATTTTAGAATCATATAATAGTAATACAAGTGTTGCTAAAGAAGAAAAAAGCGAATTGTTAACTCAAATAACAAATTATGAAAAGAGATTGTCAAATGCTAGAGAACTTCTTGTTACTGAACAAATAGATTCGGATGATTATCAAAAAATGAAAAGTGAGTATGGTCAAATTATAAATCGACTGGAAATTAAGCTTAATAATATTTCGGATGATAAGCAAAGTGTTGAGGGGCTACTAAATATGGGGATTGATAGATTAATTCAGCTTAATTTTGCTTACACAAATGCAAACTTATCAGAAGCTAGAGATCTAATTGGTTTAATTTACCCCGAAAATTTTACATTTCGAAATAATCAATTCCAAACCGCTCGAGTCAATGAAGTTGCAGGTCGTATTTATTTGATTAACAGTGAATTATGTAGTAAAAAAAACGAGACAAAAGAAGATTTTTCTTCTTTGTCCCGTAAAGTGACCTCGACTGGATTCAAACCAGTAACCTTCTGAGCCGTAATCAGATGCGCTATTCAGTTGCGCCACGAGGCCATTTGCAGTCGTTTTGTAAACGTGATTGCGGGTGCAAATATAGGGATAAATGTGTAACTTGCAAGCATAAATTTCAATAAATACTAAAAAAAATGCAGTTAGAAAATTATATCCGTGATATTCAGGGTTTTCCAAAAGAAGGAATTTTGTTTAAAGATATAACTCCGTTATTAAATGATGCAAAAGCTACTCAGGAATGTCTTAAAATCTTGGTAGAATCATTAAAAGGACAGAAAATAAATAAGGTGGTTGGTGCTGAGAGTAGAGGTTTTTTGTTTGGAATGTTATTGGCACAAGAATTAAATGCGGGATTTGTACCCGTTAGAAAACCAAATAAATTGCCTTATGAAACCATTTCAGCCTCTTACGACTTAGAATACGGAACAGATAATCTTGAAATTCATACTGATGCGATCCAAAAAGGAGATAAAGTATTGATTCACGATGATGTTTTAGCAACTGGAGGAACGGCTAAAGCAGTTTGTGAATTGGTAGAAAAACTAGGTGGCGAAATTGTACAATTGAATTTCCTGATGGAACTCACTTTTTTAAACGGAAGAGAAAAAATAAAAGAATACGATATTTTTGCTGCATTGACCTATTAGTCTAAAGTTCTCGAAGTAACAAAATAACGATAGCCAATAATAGCCAACTGCCATTTTTTGGCTTTTGCCAAATCCAGTCCTTGCTTAGTAAAACTAGGTAAAATGAGTTTGTTGATGCGTGCTAGTATTTTAAACATAATTTTTGGGTTTTCTCAAAGATACAAAAAAGACGGTTTTGATTGAAACCGTCTTTTTTAGAGTGAAAAATTATTTATTTTTGTTGTAATACTCGTTTGTTTTTAATTGTATCAAAATTCCATACAAAGCTTTCTCGCCGTATAATTCTACATATTTTTGATTTTCCTCAGCATTACTTTTAATATCACTTGTGATTACTTGTTTTATTTCTTTTGGGTTTACTTTTTCTAAAGCTTTATAATTACTCTGTTCACCGTCGATTAAAATAATTGCTTTTTTGTAATCAACCGATTTATTATCTATTATTCTACTTATCATATTACTAAGAGTAGCAAATCTTGCTTTAGATTGTCTCCCTTCTGTTATCTTATTATTATGATAGAATTTGAATGGTTCTATAGGATTTCTAGTTTGTGAAAATATATTAATTTTTCCATCTAAGAAACCTTCGTCCTTACATTCTATATGTGTGATTTCTCCTTTACTATTTCTTTTAATATTATGAATAGCTAAATCAATATTGTAGGTTTCTTTTATTTGTCGGCATTTTTCTTTAATTTCTTCATCTGTGGTGTTTTTTGTAATAATGAATTCAAATTTATAATTATCTGTTTTTTGTGTAGTAGTATTTGTGGTTATGTAATAGGTTTTATTTGTTTTTCCTTCTACAATCTTGACATCTTTGACATTTCTAAAGACAAAATTGTTTTCTAATTCTGATTGACTTATTTTTTCTCCATCTATATAAACTACATCATAAGGCTTTGGAGAGATGTCTTTATTATCTTTTTTTGTTTTTTTAGTTACTAGAATTGTTTTTTTACCCGAAATGGTTGCAACATCAATTTTTTCAATATCATTTGGGTTTAATTTGTCTAAATCTTCCTTAGTGGATTGTTTTCCATCGATGATAACTTCTTTTTCTTTTGTTAAATTGGGTAAATCTTTTTTAATTTTAAATGACTTTAAATCAACGGAATCTTTTTTAATTCCTTTTTCTTCTTGTGGGATTATTTTCTCCTGTGCAACTACTTCAATTTGGAAAAATCAACGGAATCTTTTTTAATTCCTTTTTCTTCTTGTGGGATTATTTTCTCCTGTGCAACTACTTCAATTTGGAACAAAAAGACAAAAGCTACAAGTGCTGGAAATACTGTAAAATACTTCCATGAATTCCATTTTTCAGATTGGTTTTGGTTCAGCATAATAATTCGTTTTTTGATTAATGATTGATAGAAATGATTGGTAAGTGCTACACAGTTTTCTTGTGTGGTTATTTTTAATAAGGTAAACTGATAGGCTTTTTTATCGGATATTTTTTTAGCCGCTTCGCTATCGGCAATGAATTCCAGGTTTTGAGCAATGGCTTTTTTATACAACCAAATCAACGGATTAAACCAAAATACAACACAAAATAGCCTCGAAATCAATACATCAATGCTATGTTTTTGCTGGCTGTGTACTTTTTCGTGTTCTAAAATATTTTCTAGTTCGATAGCTGTATATAAAGTTGAATTGTAGACGATGTAATTGAAATAGGAGAAAGGAGCAATATTTTCGGCAATATCAATTAATTTGAAAGCACCTTTTTGTTGGATTATTTTTCCTTTTAATAATTGAATTAGACTATTAAAATCAAAAACTAGTTTGAGAAACAAAATGACAATTCGAAGTTGTGACAGGAATAGTGGACCAATCGAATGAATCTGTAGTAGGTTCTACCCAAATTATTTTGGTAATAAAAAATAACGGTAAAACGCTAGAAGTGATTAATCCCAATAGTAAAAACCATCGATTTGCAGAAAAGAAAGTTTCTTTTCGAAGTAATAAAAAGTAGGCAAAATAAAATAAACCAATTAAGCCACTTGCTTTGATGAGGTAAATAAATCCATTTTCCATAACGATTATTTTTTTTCAATCATGGCTAAAATTTCTCGTAATTCCTCGGCAGATATTTTTTCTTCCTTGGCAAAAAAGGAAACCATATTTTTATAAGAACTATTAAAATAGGTGTCAATGGCGGTATTCATAAATTTTTTTCGATAGTCTTCCATTTTTACCATTGGAAAGTATTGATGCGTTTTTCCAAAGGCATTATAGGAAACATATCCTTTTTCTTCCAGATTCCTAATAATGGTAGAAAGCGTGTTGTAATGCGGCTTTTCGTCTTTAATTTCGGTCATGACTTCTTTTACAAAAGCTTTTTCCAGCTTCCATAAAATTTGCATGATCTCTTCTTCTTTATTGGTTAATTTTTCCATAGTTGTTTAATTTGAAAGCACCTTTTTGTTGGATTATTTTTCCTTTTAATAATTGAATTAGACTATTAAAATCAAAAACTAGTTTGAGAAACAAAATGACAATTC
>NCET01000261.1 GCA_002280815.1 Flavobacteriales bacterium 32-34-25
ATTGCAAAAAAATCTGGAGTAACTGTTTCAGATATTAAAAAATGGAATGACATCAACAATGAAGATATCAAACCAGGAATGAAATTAAAAATAGGAGGTTAATAACAACCTCAAATCATACAAAAAGGACTTTATTTGGAAACAAAATAAAGTCCTTTTTTGCTTATAACTGCTTTTTATGTCTTAATTTTATTCCACTTCTAAAAAAATGGAACGATATTCGCTAAGTAAATTATAAAGAAACCAAAACAATTACTAAACACTAATTCAAATCTAAAATTTGAATTGTAGTTAGATTCGATGCAAAATGAATAAACTCTATTTTATATTGCTTTTCATTTCCATTTTTTTTATTTCTTGCAAAGAGGAAAATACCACTGCAAGAAAAACAACTGGAAAAGTCAATAACATCTCGGTGATTATCGATGATTTATTGTGGAATGGCGAAATTGGCGACAGCATCCGAAATAAATTTGCTTCACCTGTAACAGGTTTACCTCAAGAAGAACCTCTTTTTAACATCAATCAATACCCAGTAAAATTAATGGAAGGCTTTAAGACCGATAGCCGAAACATTATTATTATTAAAAAAGACACCAAAGAAAATTTTAAAATTGTAAAAAATCAATACGCTTCACCTCAAAATGTATTTCACATTTCAGGAAAAGCAGCGGATGATATCCTGTGTTTGATTCAAAAAAACGCTGCCGAAATTATCAAAACCATACATCAAACTGAGATTGAAGAATTCCAACGCATCAACAAAAAATCGCTTTTGAGTCCGAAATTTTTTAAAGACAATTTTAACATCAATCTCGAAGTTCCTTCCAGTTACCAATTAATGCTTCAAAAAGAAGGATTTTCTTGGTTCAAAAAAGAAATTATTAGCGGAAACACCAGCCTTTTAATATATCAAGTTCCATTAAGCAGCATCGAAAACAAAAGCAACAAGGTTGCTAACATTATCAAAATGAGAGATTCTATTGGAAAATTATACATTCATGGCAAAGAGCTAAACACCGATATGATAACTGAAGAAGCCTATGCCCCTTATTTTTTCAATATTGTACTAGATCACAAAAAAGCCTATGAGACTAAAGGAACCTGGGAATTGAAAAATGATTTTATGTCGGGACCTTTTATCAATTACGCTATTGTTGACAAAGAGAATGATCGTATATTAGTTTTAGAGGGGTTTTGCTACTCTCCTTCAAAAGAAAAAAGAGATTTGATGTTAGAGCTAGAAGCGATTATAAAATCAGTTAAAATCAACAAAAAACCGCTTGTAAAGGAAAAATCAAAGATTATGGCCATGTTTGACAACCGAAACTAATTTTTAGTAATCAAAAATTCTACTCTTCTGTCGTAATCATCGCCTTTTCCTTGAGGAAATTGGTTGCCCAATCCTTTAAAAACCATTCTGAGACTGTTTACATTTTTAGAAATCAAATATCTAAAAACACTTTTAGCACGATTTAAAGATAGTTTTCGTTCCTTAGTCGCTCGATCTATCGCATCTTTATAGTAATCAGGTGTACAACACACATGACCTCGAATTTCAAACTCTATTGCTTTATTTTTTTGCAAAATTTGAGCTATTTTATCCAATTCTTTTTGAGAAGACAGCGTAAGATTGCTGCTTCCTAATTCGAAAAAAATATTCTCCAGATAAATTCGATCCCCTACTTCGTGGTGTTCTTGAAGCGAATTGTAGATTCCTTTTCCAAAACTATTTTTCTTTACAATTAACAAATCAACACGGCGGTTTTTAGAACGAATATCATCTAAACTACCACCCGAAAAATCATCAATAAGTTTCAAATTGTAATCGTTATTACCTCTATCATCACAATAGCCATAAATCTGAATGGATTCGAGTTTTGTGGTGTCTATTTCTTTAACAAAATCTACAACAAGTTGTTCTTGAACGGCATCAATATTGTATTTGTTAAACTCAAAATAAACCGTTCCAATTTTCTTTTCTTGAGCAAACGAAACACCAAAAGTGAAAAGTGAAATGATTAGAGTGGATTTAAACATTAGATTTTTAGAATATTTTTATAGGTTGCAGTATCGTTCAAAAGGTTAACTGCTTTTTTAATTTCCGAATTGGATTTCATATAATATTGATAAAAACCTTCCTGATATTGGAATCTTTTTATGATTTCTTCTAAAATCAAATTCTTAATTTCTTCCTGATTTTTATCTAATTGCGTTGCTTCACTTTTTTGAACTACAGCAAGCAATTGATTGTATTCATTACTAATCTCGCCATCAATAGCTTCTCTTTTGGCAATAGCCAAAGTATTTTTCAAAGCCACTTCAGTTTCAGTATCAAAAGAGAGTTTCTGATTTTTTAAATATTGTTTGAAATCCTGAAAATCAGCATTGGTGAAATTTGGAATTTGGTTGCCTAAGTTTGGGTTTTTATAATAATAGATCGTGGCATAATTAAAAATTCCGTCGTTTTTAAGCAATGCATTGGCAATCACACTGGTTTTTGATTCTTCCATTGGAACGTCTGGCAAAATTCCACCTCCATCATAAACCGTTCTTCCTTTGCGGGTTTTAAACGAATTATAATTGGTTTCCTTGGTTCGAACCGCTACACCGTTCTCTTTATGAGCATAATCCATCGCTTGAATACATCTTCCCGAAGGCGTAAAATACCTGGAAATAGTAACTTTCAATTGGGTATTATAAGTCAAATCGACTAATACCTGGAAATAGTAACTTTCAATTGGGTATTATAAGTCAAATCGACTGGTTTTTGAACCAATCCTTTTCCAAAACTTCTGCTTCCAATAATTACCGCACGATCTAAATCCTGCAAAGCTCCAGATACAATTTCGGACGCCGAAGCACTTTTATCATTTACAATAATAACCAAAGGAATTTCTAAATCTACCGGTTCAGCAGCTGTTTTGTATGTATTGTTGTGTTTCTCGTTAATGGATTTTGTGGTTACAATTACTTCGTTTTTTGGAACAAATAAATTGCAAATATTGATGGCTTCGCCTAAAAGTCCGCCAGGGTTGTTTCTTAAATCCAAAACAATACGTTCAGCGCCTTGTTTTTTGAGTTCCAACAACGCTTCTTTGGTTTCATTCGAAGCTTTTTTATTAAAACGACTCAGAACAATATAACCCGTTTTGTCATCGATTTTAGCAAAAAAAGGAACCGATTTTATTTCGACCTCATCCAGTGAAATTTGAGTAGTATTTGTTTTTCCCTGACGCAGGTATTTAATCTCAATTTTAGTGTTTTTTGCTCCTTTTAGCAATTGCGAAGCATCGTCTTTAAAATCAGCAATTAACACATCGCCTATCTGGATAATCTCATCGCCAGCTTTAAATCCCGCCTTATCCGCTGGGAAATTTTTATAAACTTCACGAAGAATCAATTTCCCTGATTTTTGAGTAATCAAAGCACCAATTCCTGTGTATTCTCCAGTATTATTGATTTTAAATTTCAACACATCTTGCTCATTGAAATACACTGTGTACGGATCTAAACTCGCCAACATGCCTTTGATAGCGCTGTCCATCAATTCGCCTGGATTCGTTTCATCAACATAATTGGTATTCAATTCTTTGAAAAGTGTCGTGAAAATCTCTATTTGTTTGGCAATTTCAAAAAAGTTGTCTTTGAAACTAACCCCAACATATAAAAATGCGGAAGCAACTACTGGAACCAGGTATCTTTTTTGTAAAAGGCGAATCATGATATGAATATATAATTGACTACTAAAGTAGGAATAAATCATCAATAATAAAATTGACAATAAAGTTGATTATTTTCGGGAAACCTCATCCTCTTCAGATGACTCTTTTTTTATATTCTGAGCTACAAATTTCTCAAATAATTGAATGGTCTTGGTATTGATTTCTTCGTAAGACAAACGCTCTTTGGTTTGATAAAAAAACATAAAAGCATACGGTTTGTCTAAATTATCAAGAAGAATATGTTTGTTGAGTCGGTAGGTTTCGCGAAGAATACGCTTGAAATGATTTCGATCCACTGCTTTTTTAAAATTCTTTTTAGAAACCGAAACCCCCATTTTGATTTTCTCGTTCTCGTTTAAAGAACCCGAATGATAAACCAATCGCAACGGATATTTAGAAACCGATTTGCCTTCAGAGAACAACAATCCAATGCTGATTTTACTTTTTAGTTTTTCGTTTTTTGGATAGTTAAAATTCATTTTTATCAGGGAAAGTCGTTTTTTTAAAGCACAAAGGTACAATTTAACACTAAACCTATTATTATTTAGGAATTAAATAGCACTAAAAAATTATTTCATACTTTTGCAGCTAATTTTTTAAGAATGCAAAAACTCATTTCGTATCCCATATCCGTAATTTATTATTTGTGTTTTGGACTTACGTTAGTAATTTTCCACCCTATTCAGTGGATTTGCTTGAATGTTTTTGGATATCAAGCCCACAAAAAAAGTGTCGATTATTTGAACTTTTTTTTATTAAAATGCACTAACTTAGTAGGAACAACTTATACAGTTGAAAATAGAGATAGCATTCCTGAAGGAGTGCCGTTGATTTTTGTGGCCAATCACCAAAGCATGTATGATATTATAGCTATGATATGGTATTTGCGCCGATTTCACTGTAAATTTGTAAGTAAGAAAGAGTTAGGCAAAGGAATTCCAAGTGTTTCTTATAATTTAAGACATGGCGGTGGTGCTTTGATTGATAGAAAAGACCCAAAACAAGCCATTCCTGAAATTAAAAGATTATCAGAATACATCGAAAAAAACAAACGCTCGGCGGTAATTTTTCCTGAAGGAACCCGAAGTAAAACGGGTAAACCCAAAGAATTTGCCCAAACAGGAATAAAAATATTGTGTAAAAGCGCACCTTCAGCCTATATTGTTCCATTGAGCATCAATAATTCTTGGAAAATGGTAAAATTTGGTTTTTTTCCAGTAGGTTTAGGAAATCATCTTACCTTTGTAATTCATAAACCTTTAAAGGTTAGTGAACATAATTTCCCTGAATTAATGGAGATGACAGAAAGTGCGGTAGTAAAAGGAATAAAATTTTAATATATAATAAAATGTCTATAAAAAACATTCGATTAGAAGTTATGCAGTTTTTGGAAAAAAACGTGACTAGCTATATGGATCAGTATCTGATTCCGGTAGAACAAATATGGCAGCCATCTGATTTTTTACCCAATTCTGAAGGAGATAATTTCTTAGAAGAAGTAAAAGAGTTACGCGAAATCTCAAAGGATTTACCTTATGATTTTTGGGTAGCGATGGTGGGTGATATGATTACCGAAGAAGCACTTCCAACTTATGAAAACTGGTTAATGGAAGTGGAAGGAGTTGATAATGAAGGAAGAAATGGATGGTCAGCGTGGGTACGTCAATGGACAGGAGAAGAAAATCGTCACGGTGATTTATTGAACAAATACTTGTATTTATCAGGTCGTGTAAATATGCGCGAAATTGAAATGACAACGCAACACCTTATCAATGACGGATTTGACATTGGTACTGGTAGAGATCCTTATAAAAACTTTGTTTACACGAGTTTTCAAGAATTAGCAACCTATGTTTCTCACAATAGAGTTTCGCAATTAGCTAAAAACTATGGCGATAAAAAGCTTTCTAAAATGTGTAAGATGATTGCTGGAGACGAAATGCGTCACCACCATGCGTACAGCCATTTTGTGAGCGAAATTTTCAAAGTAGATCCTAGCGAAATGATGCTTGCTTTTCAATACATGATGAAAGCAAAGATTGTAATGCCAGCGCATTTCCTAAGAGAATCAGGACAAAAAATAAGCTCTGCATTCGAATTATTTTCAGATTCAGCACAACGTATTGGTGTTTATACTGCCAATGATTATGTTGAAATCATGCAAAAATTAATTGACAAATGGGAAATTGATAAGATTGCGGGTTTAACTGACGAAGCCGAAAAAGCACGTGATTACCTGATGAAATTACCAGCCAGAATGGCTAGAGTTTCTGAAAGAATCGTAATTCCTAAAGAATCTCATATTTTCAAATGGGTAGAACCTGCGAGATTGTAAATCTCAGAATGCAGATTTCAGATTTTGAAATTGAAAACACAATTTAGTTAATTTAAAATGTTGATTTTTGAAGTTGAAAAGCTTTGAAAATCAACATTTTTTTTAAAACAATAACATGAACAACACCGATATTATTAGCAAAACCATCTCTTTTGTAAAAGAACAACTCAATAATGCCGAAGGCGGACACGACTGGTTTCACATTGAAAGAGTCTATAAAAATTCTTTATTGATTGCCAAAGAGGAAGTTTGCAATTTGCAAATAGTTCAACTCGGTGCTTTACTTCATGATATTGCCGACAGTAAATTTCACAATGGAGATGAGTCAGTAGGACCAAAAGTAGCCAGAACATTTCTGGAATCTCAAAATGTTAGTGAAGACATAATCAATGCAGTTATCAACATCATCGAAAACATCTCTTTTAAAGGCGGAAATAATGAAAAAACATTCTCTTCCATCGAATTAGATATCGTTCAGGATGCGGATCGTTTAGACGCCATTGGAGCGATTGGAATTGCCCGAACGTTCAATTATGGTGGGTTTAAAAACAGAACACTCTACGACCCTGAAATTGCGCCAAACCTCAACATGAGCAAAGAGGAATACAAAAATAGTCAAGCACCAACAATCAATCATTTTTACGAAAAATTATTGTTGCTTAAAGACAAAATGAATACCGAAACGGGTAAACAAATTGCACAACAAAGACACCTTTTTATGGAAACTTTTCTCGCGCAATTTTATGCGGAATGGGAAGGGGAAAAATAGTTAGCAGTGATCCGTTTTTTAGTACAAAATTTAAAAATGCTGTGCAATTAGCAGGAAAATAATGATTTTCGACCATATTAACAAATATTTATGAGCAACAACTTGCTAGAATTATTTGCTAAATATAGCTTTGCAAACTAGATGAAAAAAGCAATAAAAGAAAAAAGCAATAAAACATATTCTCTTTTTATGTGTGCTGCTATTAATGAGCAACAATTCTTTGTTTGCTAATACATTGGCGACAATAAAACCAGTTTCATCAATTCAAGACAAATCAAGCAAAACAAATCTACAAGATTTCTCTTTTGATATATACAACATCATAACTCCAACACAGGATTTCAACTTCGGGAAAAATATTGTTATTGATAGTGAGGAGGAAGTTTCAGAGGTAAATCTTTCCAATAAACAGCTTGAAAAAACAGCTCCTTACCTCTCATATTACAATACACATTCAATTGATTTTTTATCCGATTATACCAACTCTTTAGTAATTTCCTTTTGCAAAGAGTTCTTTTACTTACCTACTTACACCTCACTATATCTTATTTTTGAGGTATTCCGAATTTGATTTTGTTTTTTAAAGCATTCTAAATTGCTTGTTTACACTGTATTTATTATCCCTTTTCAAATAGCGATACATAAATAGAGTGCAGCTTTGTTGTTCTTTTATTACTACAACACAAGATTATCATCATTACCATTTCGCTTTAAAAAACACAAATCATCATGAAAAAAATCTCAATTTTCATTGGTCTTATGGCCGCATTATACACAATTGGTTGTAATTCTCATAAAGAAGAAAAAAAAGAAGAGAGAACATTCCAAGTCACGAATCCTGTTGCTATGGATACCTCAATTGTTAAAGAATATGTTTGCCAAATTCACTCCATGAAGGACAAAAAGTAACGAAAGGACAAGCCATGTTCCAAATTATGCCCAACATCTATCAGGCTGAATTACAAAAAGCAAAAGCCGAAGGCAATATGGCTAATATTGAATATAAAAACACAAAACTTCTTGCTGACAGTAAAGTAGTTTCGGCAAATGAATTAGCCCTTTCTAAAGCTAAATTTGACAAAGCCAATGCCGAAGTACTTTTGGCACAAACGCATTTGGGTTTTACCAATATCAGAGCTCCTTTTAGCGGTATTATGGATCATTTACTAGTGAGAGAAGGAAGTATGGTTGAAGAAGGAGAACTACTGACCTCTCTTTCTGACAACAGCAAAATGTGGGTTTACTTCAACGTTCCAGAAGCTGAATACTTGAATTATATAGTAAGTGCTGATAACGGTAAAAAACAAAAAGTGAATTTGCTTATGGCAAACAACATTGTTTTTAACCAACCCGGAATTGTAGAAACCATTGAAGGAGAATTCAATAACGAAACTGGAAATATCGCTTTTAGAGCAACCTTCCCTAACCCAAAAGGAATTTTACGTCACGGCGAAAC
>NCET01000262.1 GCA_002280815.1 Flavobacteriales bacterium 32-34-25
GATGAGTAGGATCTTTACTGTCAAAAATCCAACGTAATGTTAGTTGTCCGTTTCGCCAGTCATAAGCTGCGCGCATTAGTTTGTCATAGTATCCACGTCCCACAATAATACTTGGGCGAGCTCCATCAAGATAGGCAACTGCCGAAACAAAACGATCTTGACGATTTCCGTAAGAATCTCCCCAATCAGAAGTATTCGCTCTTGCTGGTTGATAAGGTACAGTTGCCATAGCAGCTCCTGTTAATCCATTAAAAACAGTTAGGAATTCAGGGCCTTGTTGTACCCATCCAGATGTATTGCGATAATCAATAGAAGCATTACCAATAACAGTTCCTTGACCATCAACAGTCCCATCAGCCGTTTTTAAAATTATCTCGGCTTTACCGTCTCCATCAAAGTCATATACCATAAATTGATTAAAATGTGGTCCAGAATTTACGTTGATACCAAGGTCTATTCTCCATAATCTTGTTCCATCAAGTTTATAGCAATCGAAAATTTGTTTCCCGCTATAACCACCTGCATTATCATTTACAAGGGTAGGATCCCATTTTAAAATGATTTCATAAGTACCATCTCCATCAACATCTCCTACCGAGGCATCATTGGCTGTATAGGTATAATCTCCCCTCACAGGAACTGTTCCTCCTGGAGGTATTTGTATTGGAATATATAATTGATTGTTGCGAGTTCCACCAGGATATGTATTAAGTGCCCAAATTGTTACAGGGGTAGTTTGTTCACTCTCCACCCCGTTTATAATTGTGGTAATACTATAATTGTTATTAGAAGTAGTAGTAGCATCGGTATAATTCGTAGAGGTTGTTATTGGGGATGAATTAATTTTTACCCCATTGCGATAGACATTAAATGCAATATTAGCCGGATCATCTCCAAGCAATCTCCAACTTAAAAATACAGAACTGGAATTTTTTTGGATAGCAACAAGACCTCTTGTCAGAAATTCCACTTGTTTAGGTGTGGAAACTACTGCGTCGGGTACTTGTAATGTGCTTAATCTAACAGTGTTTCCGTAAGAGGCTGACCCACCATTGATTGCGTAGGCTCTGGTGTAATAAAATGTACCAGGTGTAAGTCCTGTAAGTGTTACAGAAAAATTACCTATACCCCCAGCAATATCAGCCACTTTAGCATTAGCTGTGGTTGGATTGGGATTTGAATTACTGTAAACAACACCTCTTTCAGTTATTTCTTGACCTCCATCTGAGGTAATATTTCCGCCTGATACTGCTGAAGTAGTGGATATGTTAGTCAAATTGTTAGTAGTAAGTACTGCTGGAGGTGGCGGTGGTGTATATAACCTTACTGTTGGCGTGCTTATAGCATTAGAATTTGCTTTGGTGTAAACCACATAAGGATAAGGCGCACTTCCTATAGCAATAGCAGGCCAGCCTGTTGGTTCATCAATTCCTCTGGTTACAGCAGGATCTTTCAATTCAGTCCAGGTAGTACTTCCTGCAGCCAGAAAACGTACTCTTGTTGTACTTGTCCAAGCAGTGGTAGAGGCATCAATAAATGAACAATAAAGATTGCCTGAATTATCATTAATTAGACTAATATTAGGGGAGTCTCTAGTTCCAAGAGTAGATGCTGTTCCCCATGTATTAGCTGATTTATCGTATAAAATTGCAGTTGCTCTATTAGAATTAGCTGTGTTAAAATAAGCAATACAAAGTGAATTGTTGTCTCTAATAGCGATGTTAGTACCTCGTATACCTGTAATATTAGGTAGATTTGATAGTGCATCCCATGAATTGCCATTATAGCTATATAATGTCATTGTACCAGACTGAGAGTTGGTATTAGTTAAATTACAATATGTCAGCCAGAGTTTGTCAGTGCTGTCAATAACCAAGCTAAGCGCAGCGCCATACCCCGTAGCAACTGAACCTGTGCCAACTGTTTCCCAAGCTGTTTCATTGAATTTTTTCACATAAGGTAGCATACCTGCTTCACTAAAAGCAATGTAAGGAACATTAAATGAGTCAAATGTAAGAGAACAGCGTTGGAATGAGCTATACTGAGTTACGGCACTCATACCATTTGCATTGCCACTAGAAACATAGAGCGAGTTACTGTCGTCTGGATTTAATGGATTCCATGTTCCATTAGTAGCATCTAATTTTTTGACAGCTAATTTTGAACCTGCCGAAAGGTCAATGTAGGCAACATAGAGTTCGCCAATTGAATTCGCATAAATACGGGTATAAGAGGCGCTAGTACCCAAGTTTGTACCGACTTGCTCCCAAGTTCCATCGGCTAAACGTTTTTTAACTTTAGGTACTCCGCTTTCTGTAAACACTACATAAGGAGTGAAATTTCCTCCTTCATTTACCACAGCAATGCTGGTGTGAGAGGAGGCTACTGCAGATACTTGTTCTTCGTTGCCTATGATATTCCATTGTTGTGCAAAGGAAGTAAAGCAACTAAACAAAAAACATAACGTCAAGCTAATTTTAAGACATAGCAGACGATAAGAAAAAGTAGTTTTTCTAGTCATAAATAATTTGGTTAATGGTTAATAGTCAGTGGGTAAATATAATTAGTTACTAGTCAATTAGTATCCTGTGCTGTCTTGTGGTGTCCTGTTTTTAACACAGGGTAGTTGTGTGTTTTATGAAAAAAAATTAAATAGGCTTATAGTGAATTTCACTATATTTGGCTTCTCTAAAAATAATTTTACTATGAAACATTTATTATCGGCACTATTGATTATGACATTTTTTATTTCTTGTAAAAAAGAAAGTAACAGTAATAATAGTAGCGAAGCACCAAGCGAGATTCCGTATGTGACCAAAAACGAAAAGCAAATTGAAGAATATGTTGCTGAAAAAAAATTAAAAGGAATCAAAAGTGATTCGGGATTGTATTATGTAATCAATGATTCAGGTACAGGTGCTCAGGCAACTCCAACATCTAATGTAACCGTAGCTTACAAAGGTTATTTTATGGACGGAAAAGTATTTGATCAAAGTGACGAAAAAGGAATTTCTTTTGGTTTGAATCAGGTGGTTAAAGGTTGGACAGAAGGAATTTCATATTTAAAAGAAGGCGGAAGTGCTTTACTTGTAATTCCAGCTAAGTTAGGATATGGAGGAAGTGATTATGCTAGTATTCCTGGTGGATCGGTATTGGTTTTTGAAGTAAAATTGATTTCGGTTAACTAAAATATTCTTTTTGTGAAATGCGATGGTTTTAAAGAAATTATAAATCGTATTTCTATTTAGCAAATGATTAAATTTGCAGCTTATTATATGATATGTTAGAAAAAGAAGTAATAAATTTCGAAAAAACTGCCATTGTAGGTGTTGTTACTCAAAATCAGAGTGAAGAAAAACTTAATGAGTATTTAGACGAATTAGAGTTTTTAACCTTTACCGCTGGTGGACAGGTGGTGAAACGTTTTTTTCAAAAAGTAGATAAACCCAATCCTAAAACTTTTTTGGGAACAGGAAAAATAGATGAGATTAATCTTTTTGTGAAAGAAAACGGAATTTCGACTATTATATTCGATGACGAATTAACGCCTTCGCAACAAAAAAATATTTCCAAAATTATCGATTGTAAGATTCTCGACAGAACCAATCTTATCTTAGATATTTTTGCCCAAAGAGCTGAAACATCCTATGCTAGAACTCAGGTAGAACTAGCGCAATGTATCTATTTGTTACCAAGACTTTCAGGATTGTGGACTCACTTAGAGCGCCAAAAAGGGGGAATCGGGATGCGTGGTCCTGGAGAAACTGAGATTGAAACCGACCGTCGTATTGTGCGTGATCGAATTTCGTTATTGAAAGAAAAAATCAAAGCTATCGATAAGCAAATGGGAACCCAACGCAGCAATCGCGGTGCTATGGTTCGTGTGGCTTTAGTGGGTTATACCAATGTAGGAAAATCAACTTTGATGAACGCCATTGGAAAAAGTGATGTTTTTGTCGAAAATAAATTGTTTGCCACGTTGGACACTACTGTTCGAAAAGTGGTGATCAAGAATTTACCTTTTTTACTTTCGGATACTGTAGGTTTTATTCGAAAATTACCAACACAATTGGTTGATTCGTTTAAAAGTACTTTGGATGAGGTTCGTGAAGCCGATTTGTTACTACACGTAGTTGATATTTCGCATCCGGATTTTGAAGATCATATTGCTTCGGTAAACCAAATTTTATCTGACATTAAAGCGGGAGATAAACCCGTAATTATGGTTTTTAATAAAATTGATGCCTACAAGCATTTGACGATTGACGAAGACGATTTGATGACCGAAAAAACCACAAAACATTATACTCTGGAAGA
>NCET01000263.1 GCA_002280815.1 Flavobacteriales bacterium 32-34-25
ACTTAAACCCGCTCTTAAAATCGAACAAAGAACAATCGAATCGGCGATTTGAGTTGTTTTTTTGATTCCAATTGGAGTTTGAATTTCGATGGCTTTATAATCTAATTCTTTGCTCAATTCGTAAGCCATAATTTCGCCAATGCGCTCTATGTTTCGTCTAAATCGCATGGAATCTTTATGGATGTTTACATCTCTTATTTCTCCTAAAAAATGATTCAAAATACTATTTTTTTCTGATAAATAATGGATTTTCATAAGAGATGAATTGTGGGTTAGGAATGCGAAACAGAAAGTTAAAATGTAATTTTTTTATAAAAGTATAAAAAGTATCTTTGTCTAAATAAAAAGATAAAGATGTTTTCAAAATTAGCTTATTCCGTTTTTGAGCAAAGTATAAAAGATTATCACCAATTTGATAATGTAGATCAACCAATAAACAATCCTTATCCAAAGGAACAGTTTGAGCATTTATTGTATTTAAAAAATTGGATTGACACGGTGCAATGGCATTTTGAAGACATTATTCGTGATCCACAAATTGATCCTGTTGCAGCTTTGACTTTAAAAAGAAAAATTGATGCTTCAAATCAGGAACGTACGGATATGGTGGAATATATTGATAGTTATTTTCTACAAAAATATAGCAAAGTTATTGTGAAAGACAATGCTAAAATCAATTCAGAAAGTCCAGCCTGGGCATTTGATAGATTGTCAATTTTAGCTTTGAAAATTTACCACATGACTGAAGAAGCTAATCGTGCAGAGGCTTCACAAGAACACAGAGACAAATGTCAGGAAAAACTAAATGTGCTTTTAGAACAAAGAACTGATTTATCAACTGCGATTGATGATTTGTTGACTGATATTGAAAACGGAGATAAATTCATGAAAGTGTACAAGCAAATGAAAATGTACAATGACGACGAATTGAATCCTGTTTTGTACCAAGGAAAGAAATAATTGAAAAGTCAGTTGACTCCAAAAATAAAGCATATCGCCGTCATGAGACTCTCCGCAATGGGAGATGTTGCCATGACGGTTCCTGTTTTACGCGCTTTTGTAAAACAGCATCCAACAGTCCAAATTACGGTGGTTTCCCGACCATTTTTCAAACCTTTTTTTGACGGAATTCCTAATCTTTCTTTTTTTGTTTTTGATGAAAAAGAACGCCATAAAGGTTTTTTGGGTTTGTTGCGTTTGTTTAGCGATTTGAAACAATTAAAAATAGATGTTTTTGCTGATTTACATAATGTGCTTCGGTCTAAAATTGTGCGAACACTTTTTGCTTTAAGCGGAAAAAAAGTAGCTGTCGTTGACAAAGGACGTGAAGCTAAAAAAGCTCTGACTGCTGCCGAAAACAAGGTTTTTAAACCTTTACCTACCATGTTTGAAAATCATACTCAGGTATTTCAAAAATTAGGTTTTGCTGTAGATTTATCGAATCCTGAATTTCCTGAAAAAGCCATTTTAAGTCCTGAAATTGTTTCGATAATAGGTGAAAATTATCAAAAATTAATCGGAATTGCTCCTTTTGCACAATACGAATCTAAAGTCTATCCTTTGGATTTAATGCAAGAAGTTATTGCAAAATTGGCTGAAAATCCAGAAAATAAGATTTTGCTTTTTGGTGGAGGAAAAAAAGAAATCGAAATATTAGATTCTATTTCGTCTCTACACAAAAACGTCATCAATATGGCAGGAAAAATCAAATTCCAGCAGGAATTACAACTTATCAGTAATCTTGACGTAATGCTTTCTATGGATTCTGGAAATGCACATATTGCAGCCATGTTAGGAGTAAAAGTAGTCACACTTTGGGGAGCTACTCATCCTTTGGCTGGTTTTGCACCATTCAACCAACCACTCCAAAATGCGTTGGTTTCCGATAGAAATTTGTTTCCTAAATTACCTACTTCTGTTTACGGTAACAAAATTTACAAGTTTTAAATTATTGTAAGTAAGTGAATTGGATTTCGTCCTTAGTAAAGTTCGAAGTTTCCTGAGTTTTTTTATTGAAAGAATAATTTTACCAATTATTTAACAAATAGCTTTTAATTTATAAGTGTAAAAAATACTATTTTGGCTCTCTGTGAGTTAGGTCTTACAACTCAAGATTGGTCTAGGAAAAAGAGAACTTTTTTTATCGAGTTGCTTTTTTTTAATGTTAATACTATATAAAAAGAAACCATTTATGCCAAAAATTACATTATCAATTGCAATTTTGTTCTTATTCTCTTTTTCAGCATTTTCTCAAAAAGCAAATCTTTCAGGTGTTTTAACTGATGGTAAAGAAAAAACACCTGTTTACAATTCGGTTGTTGCTTTATTAACTCCTGTAGATTCTATTTTATATAGCTTTACCCGATCGGATAAAAAGGGAAATTTTAACTTCAAAAATGTAAAGGCTGGCAATTATATCCTGATGACTTCACACTATCAATATGCCGATTATGTAGATCCTATAATACTTAAGGAAAACGAAAACAAGTTGGGCACAATTGTTTTGAAAAGCAAAATTGAACTCTTACGGGAAGTAGTTATAAAAACGGGTTCTATAAGAATTAAAGGAGATACTACCAGCTATAGAGCAAGTGATTTTGTTGTTAGCGAAAATGCTAACGTGGAAGAACTATTAAAAAAACTCCCTGGAATACAAGTAGATAAAAATGGAACCATAAAAGCCATGGGGGAAACTGTGCAAAAAGTATTGGTAGATGGAGAAGAATTTTTTGGTGACGATCCTGGTATGGCGGTAAAAAATTTAAGAGCCGATGCAGTAAAAGAAGTACAGGTTTTTGATAAGAAAAGTGAACTAGCCGAATTTACAGGTATAGACGATGGCAACACTAAAAAAACGATTAATTTAAAATTAAAAGAAGACAGGAAGAAGGGGTACTTTGGAAAAATAGACGGAGCCAATCAGCCATTTACAGATGCCGATTCCAGATACAACACGAATCTTATGTTTAGTAGTTTTAAAGGCAAAAGGAAATTATCTGCTTTTTTATTAAATGGAAATACCGGTCAGGATGGGCTGGGTTGGGAGGATGGTGAGAAATTTGGAGCTCGTGATAACAATTACAGTATGAACATGGATGATGATGGAAATGTAAGTTATGAATGGGCAGGGGACAATAATGATGGTGAACCTCGAGTAAATACTCAAAATGGATTTATCAAAAATACCAATGCGGGATTACAATATTCGAATAAGTGGAATGATAAACAAAACTTAAATGTATCACCAAAATTCAATAAACAAATTTACACTAATAATAATAGTAGATTTTCTCAAACTCAAGTTGGAGATACCCAATTAAATGAAGACAGATCGACAGTAACCAATGTAAACAGAAGCAATTTTAAATTGAATGCTACTTATGATGTACAATTAGATTCTGTAAATTCCATAAAATTCTCCGCTAGAACTAATTTTTATAACACCGAAAGTGATGAATTTACAGATGGAACTACAACAGGGAATGAAGGAATATTAAAAAATAAACAACAGCGATTATTCACCACAAATTCAGATAAGTCAGCATTGTCTGCTAGTGTTTTATTCAAACATAAATTTGCTAAACCGCGAAGAACCTTTACGGTAAATAGTAGTTGGAGTATGTTGAATACCAACTCGGATAATTTTTTAAAGTCTTCTAACGAAAGTTATGTGGATGGTACTTTTGCAACTAAAGATACTATCAATCAAAATAAAATAGGCGACAAAACAACTCAAAATTTATCAGCAAGCTTTAGCTATTCTGAACCTATTTCTAAGCAAGTCGCTCTTCAGTTTGCTTACCAAATTGCCTATGACAAAGGTGAAAACAACTATTACACCTATGATTATTCAGCAGATACAGGACAATATGATCAATTGGTATCTTCATTGTCAAACGAGTTTGATCAAACTATAATTACGCACAGACCCAATTTAAAATTGAGTTACAATGCTAAAAAAATCAATTACAGTATAGGAAGTGGTTTTGGTTATACTTCTTTTGATTTGTTAGATAAAACTATGGATAAAGAATACAAACGAAACTATACTAACTTTTTTCCATCGGCAAGTTTTTCTTATAAGTATAAAAGCAATAGCAACTTACGTGTTAATTATAGAGGATCAACAAGGCAGCCTACACTGGATCAATTGCAACCGTTACGAAACAATCAAGACTTTTTTAATCAAACTTTAGGGAATCCTGATTTGAAACAATCTTTTACAAATAATATAGATATATTCCAGAGTAGTTATGATATGTTGACTGAAACTCAATTTTATCAAGGACTTTATTTTAACACAACGACAAATGCCATTATCTATAGTAGTGTGATCGATCCAGAATCGGCTAAAACAATTTCTAGGCCTATTAATACCAATGGGAATTTTTCAGGAAATTTTTATATCGGGTATGGAATAAAAATCAAGAAATTAGATATGAGAGCTAATTTTAGTCCCTCTTTTGGCTATAATAAATCAGCACTTAGTATTAATGACAAAATGGGTAGCGCTAAGAATTTAAACACAGGCTTTTCTGTTTATTTAAGTAAATCCAAGCAAAAGCAATATGATATTAACTTAAGTAATAGGTTTTCCTATAATCGAAATAGTACCACTCAAAACAGTGAAATCAAATCGTTCAACACTAATAGTTTGGATTTAGATGTAGGTGTTTATTTTGCAGAGAAATGGAAATTATCTACAGATTACAATTTAAATACCAGACAAAAAACGGCGGATTTTCAAGACAATTTAACCAATCAAATGTGGAATGCTAGATTGCAACGTACTTTTAAAAATGATGAATTTACGGCCTATTTTATGGTACGCGATATTTTGAATCAAAACATAGGTATACAAAGAAATGTTTTTGGAAACACCATTAGTCAGGAACAAAACGATAGGCTTAAAAGATATGCTATGATAGGTTTTACCTGGAATTTTAAAAATGGCGGTGAGACAAAAAAATAGATTTTTGTTTATTGGGTTGTAATGAATTGAAATTCTACAACTCATAAGCTATTAACTCATAATTTAAAAACGATGAAAACAATATTTTTTTTTATAACTGCACTCTTTTTTACAATGACATCAAATGCACAGCAATTTGTAGATAAAGCTGTAATTGAATATGAAGTAAACACCAATCTAAAGAAAACGATGAGTAATGATAGTTGGGATGAGAAGATGAAAGAGAATCTTTCTGACCTTAAAATTTCCTATTTCAACTATACTTTTGCGGATAATAAAAGCATATTCAAATTTGATAGATGGAGTCCAAAAACAAGAATTCCAAAATACCTAAAAGATTCAGATGAAGAGAACAGCTGGTATTTTGATTTTAATACAGGAATAATGAATATGCAAAAACAAATAGGAGGAACTAATTTTGTTGTAACCGATAGTATTCCAAAAATTGAATGGAAAATCACTAATGAAAATAGAGAAATAGCTGGTTATAATTGCCGAAAAGCAATTGGTAAAATAATGGGAGAGGTCTACATTTTTGCCTTTTATACGGATGACATTACTATTTCTGGTGGTCCAGTTTCTATAAGTGGTTTACCAGGTATGATTTTAGGACTTACCATTCCACGATTATACACCTCCTATGTGGCCACTAAAGTAGATGTTACTCTTAGTGACACGGCTATTATAAAACCCATTACAGCCAAAAAAACCTTTGATTTAAAGGAGTTAAAAACCATTTTTGAAGAAAAAACAAAAGATTGGTTTAGCTATGGTGGTGATAAAGAAGAAAATGAAAGACAAAAAAATATGTTCCTGTGGAATGCGTTTCTTTAGTAAATTCCAATTAAAAAATTCCAAATTCCAACTGCATAAAAATTGGAATTTTATCTATAAATAAATCTTTTCGTCTTTACATCTACCGTAAATATACCATTTTAGATTCGAAATGGTTTCTTGATAGGCTGGAGCTTCAAAGCCAAAGCGTTCGTGTTCCATTTGCTGTTTTTCGATGGCGTTGCATCCCTTGATAACTTCTTTGAGCATATCGAGCATGGCGAGTTCTTTATTGTCTGTTTTTTGAAATTTGAACTCTACAATTTCGTCTTGCAATTGCTCGCAATAATC
>NCET01000264.1 GCA_002280815.1 Flavobacteriales bacterium 32-34-25
AGTTAGTGTTTCGTTTTCTTTGGCTAAGTCGTAAGCACTTTCGTCAAAGTCAGTTTTAATATCTTTTTTGGCACCAATAGACAATAAGTATTTTATAATGGTATCATTGTTGGCAATCATAACGGCTTTGTGCAAAGCGGTTAAACCGTCATTGTTTTTAGTGTTGATGTCAATGTTTAAATTGGCAATTTTTTGAAGCAAAGTTAAATCGTTTTTTAAGACAGCAAAATGGTATAAGTTGTTTCCGTCTTTTTGAGCTTGGGCTAAGTTTAGTCCGTTGTCCTGTAATAATTTTATTTTTGCTGCAAATGGGTCTTCTTTAGGAGCGTTGCTAGCTTCCGGGCCACGTCCTCCCATCATTTGTGGGCGATACGATTGAATTAAATAATACCCTAGGTTGTTATTGTCTTTGTCTAAAACATTGATATTTGCTTTTTTATTTAATAAAAGTTTCACCGTTTTAGGACTTCCAGATTGAACTGCTACTGATAAAGCCGATTCTCCTTTTGCATTTTGAACGTTAATGTCTTTTACTTTTGGAAGAATTAATTCTAATACTTCAGTATCTCTTGCTGAGGCAGCGTTTATTAAAACTGTATTTCCATCATTATCCGCTTTGTTTACATCAACTCCTTTGTTTAAGAAGTAAGTAATAATTCCAGATTGATTTGGTTTGCGCACTAAATAGTGTAATACGTTTTCTCCTTCATTAGAAACTACACTTGGATTTAGCTTTAAATCATCAACTAAATATTGAAAAGCTTCAATAGTAGTGGCCTCACGACGAGAACCTTGGGCAGCAATAATGATTGCATTATCCGTAGGTTTTACTCCTTTTTCTAAAAGTGTTTTTAGAAATTCTACATTTCCAGACCTTGCAGCATAATTAAAAGCAGTATTTCCTTTGTTATCTGTGTCTTTTAATGATAGACCTTTAGTGGTAAAATAATTAGTTAGACTTAAATCTTTATCATTTGGTATAGCCAAAAGCAAAAGACTAGCTCCGTCTTTGTATTTTGCCTTAACATCTAATCCTGCTTTGAAAAAAGCATCATACATAGCTGTATTTTTTTGACCAGCATTAATAGCAAATGTTATAGGAGTAGTTCCGTGGCTGTCTTCAAAATTAATATCAGAACCTTTAGCAATTAAATAATTTACTATTTCCAGATTTCCTTTGCTGGCTGCCCAGTGCAGATAGATACGATTGTCATGAGTTAATTTGCTTACCGTATTCCCTGGTTGTTCCAATAAAAATTTAATAGTTTCATTTGGAGCCTCATTATTGATGGCATAAACCACAGCGTCAAAAGCCATTTGATTGCTTTCCGAAGGATTACTTCCTTTTGCAATTTCTGCTTTAAGTGCAGTAACATCTGGAGATGTTTTCCAAAAAGAGGCTTCTAATAGTGCGTTTTTTTGTTGAGCCGTAGCAAAGAAAGTTGTAGCCAAGGCAAGGGAAACAAATAGATTTTTCTTCATTATTGTATTGTTTAACGATTAGATATAGGTTTTTCTTTTTGGTTTAATTTGTTTATTCTATTTAGAATAAATAAAAATAATACAAATGTAAAAATTAAAACGATAATATCAATTAGTTGTTTGTTGTTTTTTAAACAAAATGTAGCTATTGTTCTATCCTTCCCTTGACTAACTTTTTTTGTTTTTATGATTTTAAGAATTCAACAGCAATGTTGTTTTTACTTAATGTTTCATTTTCTTTTGCCAAGTCGTATGCTGTTTCATTAAATCCAGTGTTAATTTCTTTTTTAGCACCTAAAGAAATTAAATATTTTAAAACACTATCATCTTTTGCTATCATAGCCGCTTTGTGTAGCGGAGTTTCACCTTCGCTGTTTTTTGCATTTAGATCTAAGCCTAAACTATTTAATTGTTTAAATAACTCAGGATCATTTTTTTCTACAGCTAAATGAAAAAGTGTATTACCGCCTGCCTGAGGTTCTGTTAATTTTAGACCATTAGTCTTTAATAAAGCTATTTTATCAGCAAAATTTGCATTAGGATCTTCATTTGCACGGCCAAAATTTCCACGACCACCTTTGCCTTTGTATGATTGGATAAGGGAGTACCCTAAAGTGTTTCCTGCGGCGTCTTTAATGTTAATATCAGCACCTTTGTCTAACAATAACTTAATAGTTTCTGGTGTACCATTAATAACTGCTATAGTAAGTGCAGATTCTCCTTTTTTGTTCACTGTATTGATGTTTTTTACTTTAGGTAATAATAAAGTTAAAAGACTAGTCTCTTTACTTTTTGTTGCACCAATAAAAGGCGTATCACCTTCTTTGTTTTCTTGGTTAATATCTACACCTTTATTAAAGAAATAAGTAATAATATCATCCTGATTGTTTTTAGAAACAATATAATGCAAAACATTTTCACCTGACTCACTTGTAACCGTAGGTTTAATTTTTAAATCCTCTACCAGGTATTGAAAAACATCGATTTTATTGGCTTTGCGAAAAGCACCTTGAGCAGCAAAAATCAAATCCTTATTCGAATATTTAACGCCTTTTTCAACTAGCTTTTTTAAAACACTTACTTTTCCGTATTTTACGGCATAATCAAAAGCATTATTTCCTTTATTATCTACTGATTGAATAGAAAGACCTTTGGAAATTAAATAATTAGTAATGCTAAAATCGGTATCTGAACCTACTGCCAATAAAAGAATATTAGCATCATTTTTAGCTGGATAGGTCTTTTTTAAATCTAATCCGTGTTTCTCAAAAGCTTGGATTACAGCAAGATTTACCGTTCCGCTAAAACCAGCAAAGGTTAATGCGGTTTGATCATGATGACATAAGAAATTCATGTCAGCCCCTTTTTGCAATAAATAATCTACTGCTTCTGCGTTTGGTTTTGAAGCTGCTGAATGTAAATACGTTCTTCCTTCACGTATATTTCTTTGGAAATCAATTCCTGGCTGGTCAGCTAAATATTTGATCACTTCTATAGGTGCATCATTACTTATAGCTAAACTCAAAGGGTCATCGCCATTTGTTACATCAGCAAATTTAAAACCATTTAATTCGGCTTTTACAGTAGTAAGATTTGGATTTGTCTGCCAAAATTCTCTGTCCAGAATTTTTATTTTTGACGTTTGTGCGTTTACAAAGGTCATTGAAGCTAGTGCAATCGCTAAAAAAGTTATTTTTTTCATTAGATTTATTTTAAGAATTGGCTGCTGATAAGGCTTAGATAACTTATCAGCAAGCCTATTTTTGTTTGTGTTTTTTAATTGATATTACTTTGCGGACTTAACTTACCCATTCCAGGAATTGCAGATACACCAGATACGGATATTCCTTTTTTAGCTGTTGCTGTAATAGGATCGATTACATATACCGTTGGATTTGTGTTTGGTGTAACAGCAGAAATGTAAGCTTTGCCATCAGCAGTAAAAGGCCATCCTACACTTGTAATTTCAGTAATTGATGGAAAACCTGGTAAGTCTGGTTGAGTTCTTACTGCTACCCATTTGAAATTTTTTGTACTCATACGTACAATTGCATATTGTGTTGCAGCTACACTTGATGCAACTACTCCAGCAGTATTGTACATTTCTAAAAGAAAGTAATCTGCTGTAACATTCCAAACTTTACGTAGTTTATAACCACCAGAAGCTTCTTCAATATTAAAATAATAAGCTGCATCAAAAGCAGTTGCATTTTTTTTGATTAGCAAAGCGCCGCTTTTTTTAGTAGTTGCTCCATATCCTGTAGAGAAAACATAGGTATTTCCGTCAGCATCATTAGCAATTTGACTGTAACGCGCAGAACGAAATTGTCCACCAGAAGCACTCAAACGATCGTCTTTGTAAAGAAGCACTTTTTTTGCCTGAGCATCCATTTTTGCAACATAGATACTATCGACATTTACTGGTCTTGCACTAGGACCTACTGCTAAATTAACTGCTGTAAAGAAATTGTCGTTTCCTGCATCGGCTATACCAACAAAACTCGCAATTTGATCACCTCCAACAAATCCTTCTCCTACAGTGGCGTAAGGAGTAATGGCATTGTTATTGTTCAAATCAAAGGAATAAAAAATAGAACCTTTTTTACCATCATTTGCTCCGGTAAGGGTTTCGCCATTTGCTACAGCAGCTAAATAATGACTAAAACCACCAATGGAATTAAAACCTTTGTCCAATACAAAATCATCAATTTTTTTTAATACTCCAGTTGAACTTAACTGAAAAACAGAACCCGGTGACGGATTTCCTTGTTGGTAACTGATTGCAAAAAGTGCTTTGGTACCACTATAACCCCACTGCGTATAACTA
>NCET01000265.1 GCA_002280815.1 Flavobacteriales bacterium 32-34-25
ACCTTATACGATCAGTCAAAATTCGGTGCGTTGTTTTTTTAAAGACAAACAAAACGGAATTTGGTTAGGAACCTATTATGGCGGCATTAACTATTATCATAAAAACGATATTAAGTTTAATTTGCTGAGCCAAAATTCAGGGAAACCTTCATTAAACGATGAAGTTATTGGAGTAATCAAACAAGATACAAAAGGAAATTTCTGGATTGGAAGCAACGATAAAGGAGTTAATTATTGGAATAAAAATGCCAATACTATTAGCTATTATTCGAATAGCGAAAACAATTCGAACAGTTTGAGTTCGAATAATATCAAAGCCATCGATTTTGATAACAATGGAAATGTATTGATTGGAACTCACAACGGAGGACTCAATTTGCTCAATCCTAACAGCGGTTCTGTACAACGTTTTCTTCATGATGATAACAATCCTAGTTCTATTGCTGGGAATTTGGTATATGCTATTCTAAAAGATTCTAAAAGTCGCATTTGGGTGGGTACACGATCAGGATTGGATCAGTTTCATCCGGAAACCAAATCTTTTACACATCTTCATTTAGACAAGGCTGGAAAACGCCCGTCATCGGATGACATTACCTATCTTTTTGAGGATAGTAAACATCGCATCTGGATTGGAACAACGAACGGCGTAACACTATTTTATCCAGATAATCTTTTATTTGGAAACATAGGACACGGAAAACGAAGCGATGATATTGTCAATTGTATCACCGAAGATAAAAAACACCGCATTTGGATTGGAACCCGAGAAGGATTACGACTCTATGATGAAGCGCAAGAAACCTTTATTAGTTTTAAAGGAACTATAGATTTTGTCAAAGAAACTATTTACGGTATCGTCCCAGATGAAGATGGAAATCTATGGATTTCTACCAATAGTGGTTTGATTAAATTCAACCCAGACAAAGGTTCGGTGCAAACTTTTGACGAAAGTGACGGACTGCAAAACAAACAGTTTAATGAATATTCTTTTTATAAGGCTAAAGATGGAATGCTGCTTTTTGGCGGAATCAAAGGACTCTCCTACTTCTATCCATCAATGGTAAAACAACGGGCACTCCCTTTAAAACTGAATTTTACAGCACTCGAAGCTTTAAACAAAACCGTTGCTGTAGGTGATGAAACTGACATTCTGGAAGAACATATTGACCAGGCAGAATCCATTGAAATTGGACCTGAATACAAACAATTCAGCATCTTTTTTAATACGTTCAATTACATTTCGTCAAACCGTACCCATTATTATTACAAACTGGAAGGAATTGACAAAGATTGGCAACGTACTGACGAGTTAAAAATTAGTTATAGCAATTTGCCTATTGGGAACTACAATTTGCAAATAAAAGCAATGGGACCTAATGGCGAAATGAGTCCTATTAGAACCTTAGAAATTAAAATCCTGCCACCTTGGTATAAAACCACTTGGTTTATTTTAATATTATTAATTGTAATTGGTACCGCAACATATATTGGTTTTAGAATAATTACCGAACGAATCAAAGCCTTACAACAATTAAAACAAGAACGAATTGATAAAGAAAGAGTAAGCTATATCAATCAGGTAAAAATGGATTTTTTTACCAATGTATCGCACGAACTTCGAACTCCGTTAACGCTTATTTTAGCACCTTTAGAAGAATTATTGAAATTACCATTTACAGATAGAGCAACCAAAAAGAAACACGAACTGATGTTTCTGAATGCAAAAAGACTCTATAATTTGGTTGACCAATTATTTGAGTTTAGAAAAACCGAAATGGGAACGCACCAGCTCAAAGTGAGTAAAAATGATATTGTACGTTTTACACATGAGGTTTACGAATCTTTTAAACCGCTTTCTGAAAAGAAACAAATTCATTTTACAAACCATTCTTCGGAAACTGCACTTTCTTTTTATTTTGATAAAGATGCAATGGAAAAAATCTTGTTTAATCTTTTATCGAATGCCTTTAAATACACTGAAGCAGGACATAATGTAAGCATCGAATTATTGAAAAAAGAGAATGAAATCGTAATCAAAGTCGCTGATACCGGAGTAGGAATTAGCGAAGAAGATTTAGCTAAAGTTTTTGACCGTTTTTATCAGGTCAATAATAAAGAAATGAATCTGGGTTCGGGCGTTGGTTTGGCTTTTACCAAACGTTTGGTCGAATTGCATCATGGAACTATTACGGCCGAAAGTACCAAAGAAGAAGGAAGTATTTTTACAGTAACACTCCCTATTTCTGAAGAAGTCTATAAAAATGATTTACATATAGAACCCGCTTCGCAAGAAATATCTATTGCAACTGATACTCCTGAAAACGAAAATCATTTGCCATTAGAAGAAAATGAAGAAATAATCAATGAAATTACCGAAGGTGTTCAAGCAATCAAGTTACTAATTGTTGATGATAACAAAGAAATTTTAGCCTATTTACAGGATTATTTTTCTAAAATGTATGAAGTAACTGTGGCTTATGATGGCCAAATGGCGCTGGATTTACTGGAAGTACAGCCTTTTGATATCATTCTCAGCGATGTAATGATGCCTGAACTCGATGGATTGCATTTTTGTAAACGCGTAAAACAAAACATCAATACGTCTCACATTCCGTTTATGTTGTTAACGGCCAAAACAGAAACCAGTCAACAAATAAAAGGTTTAGAAATGGGTGCCGACGATTATATTACCAAGCCTTTTTCGACCCAGTTGTTAGCTGTAAAAATTTCGAATCTGTTGCGCTCCCGTAAACGCCTGAAAGAATACTATTCAGCAGCAAAAGAAATGGTTCCCGAAAATATTGCTTTTAATGTTCTCGATGAAGAATTCCTGAAAGAAGCCATCAACATTGTCGAAGAGCATTTAGCCGATTCTGAATTTACAGTAGATATATTCAGTAAAAAAATAGGAATGAGTCGCTCCAATCTTTATTTAAAATTGAAAGCCATCACAGGCGAATCGGCTATGGATTTTATAAAAAGAATTCGATTCAAAAAAGCAGTGGAACTGATGCAAAGCAAGCGATATACCATTGCACAAATTACCTATATGTGTGGTTTTAACTCGCCATCTTATTTTTCAACCGCATTTAAACAACATTACGGCTGTATGCCAAGCGAATATTTAGCTAAAACTGATGACACAAAAGAAGAATCATAACCTTAATTTTAAAAGCCTAAAAAACAACTCACTCATGAAAAAAATCCAATTCAGCTTTCTTGCATTCCTCTTACCGCTTGTACTTTTGGCACAAACAAAAGCCACTGTTAGTATTCAAAATAATTCAGCTTTAGAGCGAAAAGAAGCTATCGTTTCTATAAAATGGGACGCTGTTTTATCGCGTTATCCTCAAATAGACACTGCTAACTTTATAGTTATTAATCAAGCTACAAAAAAACAAATTCCTTATCAGTTGGAGCGTCTTGGACATAAATTGGTTCAAAATTTATTGGTACAAGTCGATATCAAAGCCAAATCGACACTTTCACTTTCGATACAAAAAGGAAAACCAGAAACATTTGTTACTAAAACTTATGCTCGTTTTGTGCCGGAACGCAAAGATGATTTTGCCTGGGAAAATGATAAAATTGCCTTTCGCGCTTATGGAAAAGCACTCGAAAAAGAAAAAGACAATGCCTATGGCTTCGACGTTTGGGTAAAACGAACTAATCGAATGATTCTTAACGAACGCTATAAATTAGCAGACTATCATACAGACCATGGAGATGGTTTAGACTATTATCATGTTGGTTTTACATTGGGAGCCGGTAATATGGCTCCTTTTGTAAAGGATACTATTCGTTATTCCGGAAATTATCAGCAATGGAAAATTATGGATAACGGCCCTTTACGTACTACTTTTCAATTGAGTTTTGACAGATGGAATGCAGGCGGAATAAAAGTGAGTGCAACTAAAACCATTTCGATAGATGCTGGTTCTCAACTTAATCGCATTGAAAATGTATATACTTTTGACGATACTAAACCAATGCCAGTTGTGGTAGGAATAATTAGAAGACCTGAAAATGGTGTCATTTCTCTAAACGAACAACAAGGAATTGTGAGCTATTGGGAACCAACTCTTGGTAAAAATGGCACAACAGCAGTAGGATCTATATTGACAACGCCAGTAACAAATATGTGGGTTGATGCTACTCAAATATTAGCTAAAACTACCGTTAAAAGCAACGAACCTATTGTGTATTACACGGGAGCGGCTTGGGATAAAGCTGGAAAAATCACCAACTCAAAAGAATGGTTTGATTATCTGAATAATTTTAATCAACAAATAAAAAATCCTTCAACAAATAAAAAATCCTTTAGTTGTTACTATAAAATAACTCTTATTCCATTTCATTAAAAGGCGATTAAATCAAACAGATTTAGTCGCCTTTTTTAATTTTATTTTACTGGGATTTGTGTGAAACATAAAAGTTTTTAAAGCATTAAATTCATGAAGAAAATTAAGATTTACATTGTTCTTAAACCTTTTAATTTTCTTCATGGTTTCCAAAAAAGAATCTTCACAACATTTCCAGCTGAACCTTTAATTATAATTACCTACAAAACCACCAACTAAAACCTACTCAGAAGACTGTTATTCATGGATTTACAACCATAAAACAAGCTGTTTACACAAATTCGAAAGTTAAATGGTAAATATTGAAATAGCTTTTTTGATTTCAAATATAACTTCGCAATATGAAACGGATAAAAGCCAAACTCAATTTTTAGTTTCAGCATCCAAATTTCAAGATAACCTTAAAAGAAGTAGCAATTTCTAAAAAAAAATAAATACTAACTAAAACAATTAAAACAATGTCAATTAACTTATTTGATTTAACAGGGAAAACAGCTTTAATAACTGGAGGAGTTCATGGTTTAGGAATGGCAATGGCCAAAGGATTAGGAAATGCAGGAGCAAAAATTGTGGTAAACGATCTTTCGCAAGAAGCTATTGATAACGCTGTTGCAGAATATAAATCGGTGGGAATTGAAGCTTACGGCTATGTATTTAATGTAACCGACGAAAAAGCTGTAATTGCTGCCATTAACAAAATTGAAGCTGAAGTAGGTCCTATCGATATTTTAGTCAACAATGCGGGAATTATCAAAAGAACGCCCATTATTGAAATGGAAGTAGAAGATTTTACAGCAGTAATCAATGTCGATTTAATTAGTCCGTTTATTGTTTCTAAAAATGTAGCCAAAGGAATGATTCAACGTGGTGGTGGAAAAATCATCAACATCTGTTCTATGATGAGTGAATTAGGCAGAGATTCTGTAAGTGCTTATGCTGCTGCAAAAGGTGGACTAAAAATGTTAACGAAAAACATGGCGACCGAATGGGCAAAATTCAATATTCAGACCAACGGAATTGGTCCTGGTTATTTTGCAACGAGCCAAACTGCACCTATTAGAGTAGACGGACATCCTTTTAATGAATTTATTGTAAGCAGAACTCCAGCGGGTCGTTGGGGAAATCCAGATGATTTACAAGGCGCTGCCATCTTTTTAAGTTCTAAAGCAAGTGATTTTGTAAACGGACATATTGTTTATGTTGACGGTGGAATATTAGCCACTATAGGGAAACCTTCGAATGAATAGTAGCCTTACTACTCTCCTATTACAAACCTTTTTATTTAAAAACTATGTCAAAAATTGAATCAACAATAAATCTGAAACAACAGAGCGCACTAATCCCAATGGTTATTTTAACCAGCTTATTTTTTATATTGGGATTCGTAACCTGGTTGAATGGGCCGCTAATTCCTTTCTTCGAATTGGCTTGCGAATTGTCATCTTCACAGGCTTATTTTGTGACTTTTGCTTTTTACATCGCTTATTTTGTAATGGCTATTCCTTCTTCTAAAGTTATTGAAAATATTGGTTATAAAAACGGAATATCCTTTGGTTTAATTACAATTGCCTTTGGAGCATTTATGTTTTATCCCGCTGCCGAAACTCGTACTTTCTATCTATTCCTCATCGCTTTATTTATCATGGGAACTGGTTTGGCTATTTTACAAACAGCAGCAAATCCCTATGTAGTGGTGATTGGCCCTCGCGAAAGTGCCGCAGCCAGAATTAGTGTTTTAGGAATTGCCAATAAATTAGCGGGTTTTATAGCTCCGTTGGTTCTTACAGCTTTAGTATTATCGAACATGCAGGATTACACTGCCGAAAAAATTGCAGCTCTTGATAGCGTGGCTAAATCGGCAGCGTTAGATACACTGGCACTACAATTACAAACGCCTTATATTTATATGGGTGTAGTAATTCTTATTCTAGCGCTCTTAGTACGATTTTCTCCTTTACCAGAAATTGATTTGGATGAAGATGGAAATGTAGCACACATGAGTATTTTCAAGCAAATTCTGAATGCTTTTAAATTTCCGCAATTGGTTTTAGGAGTAATTACCTTGATGCTTTATCTTTCTGCCGAGGTTTTGGCGGGAGATTCCATTGGAGGATTAGGAAAGCAATTAGGCGTTTATGGAGAAGACGGTAATTTTTATCTGAAACTAACTTCATTTACTATGACTGCAATGGTAGTTGGATATATTCTAGGAATTACACTTATTCCAAAATACGTTTCTCAAGTTCAGGCATTAAAAGCTTCTGGAATTTTTGGATTGATTCTGGTATTATTAATTGTAACCATTTCTCCCACTATCCTCGTTCAATTACCTGGAATTCCTGCATTACCACTAGTAATTATATTAGTAGCTTTTATGGGACTTTCTAATGCACTTTGCTGGCCTGCGATTTGGCCAATGGCTCTTCAGGATTTGGGAGGATATACTAAAATAGGAAGTGCAATATTAATTATGGGAATCATTGGAGGAGCCATTTTCCCATTGCTTTATGGTGCATTAGTCGAAAATATAAATGCTGCTAATCTGGCAAATAATGCGGCATCTACAGCCAAAAGTGGAAATCAAATAGCCTATTTAATATTAGTACCTACCTACTTAATGATCATTTTTTATGCCTTTAAAGGTCATAAATACAGAAGTTGGTCAGGAAAATAACGCCTGTTAAAATTAAGATTATAAAAATAAATCAATAAACGATGAAAAGTACAATAGACAAAGCAACGGGATTTGAAAAACGATTTGAAAACATCAATACAGTAGTTTTCCAAAATTCAACTGAAGCCTCTAAAGCTGTAGCTCAGGAAATTGCAGCACTTATCAAATCAAAACAAGAAAAAAACGAATCTTGCATTTTAGGACTCGCAACAGGTTCTTCACCAAAAGGATTGTATGCTGAATTGGTTCGTCTTCACAAAGAAGAAGGATTGAGTTTTAAAAATGTAATTACCTTTAATTTAGATGAATACTACCCAATGCAACCTGATTCTATAAATAGCTATGTGCGATTTATGAAAGAATTGTTATTGGATCAAGTTGACATTTCACCTGAAAATTACCATATCCCTGACGGAACTTTATCGAAAGAAGAAATTGCTAATTATTGTGCCGATTACGAAGC
>NCET01000266.1 GCA_002280815.1 Flavobacteriales bacterium 32-34-25
ACTCCAGGAAATGACGTGGAATGTACAACTGCAATGGTAGGTTCAGGAGCGAATATGGTATTGTTTACAACAGGTTTAGGAACTCCAACAGGAAATCCAATTGCGCCAGTTGTAAAAGTATCATCTAACACTCAGTTGGCTCAAAAAATGTCTGATATTATCGATTTTAACACGGGTGGAATTATCACAGGTGATAAATCAATTGAAGAAACAGCTGACGAAATGTTAGAGTATATTATTAAAGTAGCTAGTGGTGAAGTAAAAACTAAGGCTGCGATTTTAAATCAAAATGACTTCATTCCTTGGAAAAGAGGAGTATCGCTATAAAGATTGTTTTTAGATTTTGTTTTTAGTTAAAAAGGGAGGTGTTTTTAAAATGCCTCCCTTTTTTTATTGGTTTCAAATAGAAATTTACTCAAGCTAAAAAAATACCGCAGATTCACAGATTTTTAAAATTTATAATCTGTGAATCTGCGGTAATTTTTTTTGATTCTGTAAAATCAAATTTATTCTGGTTTAAATCTGAGGTATTCTGGTTGAAGATTGTCGGATAAGTAATTTAGGCAATAAAACGACTTTGCTTTCTGATTTCTTGTTGTTGATCTTATCTAAAAATACTTGGGCAGCCCTTTTTCCCATTTCTAATGGAGACTGATCAATAGTAGAAATAGACAATTCCATGAATTTAGTAAAAGGTTCGTTTCCAAAACCAAAAACACAAAAATCTTCAGGTATTTTAATGCCTCGTTCTTTTAATTTCTGAATGGCACCTAAAGCAGCAAAATCACTGGTAGAAAAAATAGCGTTTGGCGGATTTTCCAAGGCTAATAATTTTTCGACAGCATCTCTTCCTTCGGTAACATTACTTTTTATACTGATGATGTAATCTTCTTTTATTGGTATATTGTTGTCTAACAAAGCTTGTTCGTAACCTCTGTAGCGGTCTTCGTAGATTTCTAGCGAACGATCTCCTGAGAAGTAAGCTATTTTTTCACAGCCTTGTTCAATAAGGTGTTGCGTAGTCTGGTAAGAGGCCAGATAATCATCAATAGTAACCGAACTTACATTCTTCATTTCTTTTTTTCTGTCAAAAAAGATTAAAGGAATGTTTTTTTGAATCACGCGTTCAATATAATGATTGTTTTCTTTTGGAAGATTCGATATAGACATCAAAATACCATCAACTTGGGCGTTTAATAAGGTATTTACATTTTCAATTTCTCTGTTTTCGTCCTCATGAGTTTGGCAAATAATAACCTGATAACCTTCTGGATGTAAACCTTCTTCGATACCTCTAATTACCGATGCAAAAAAATTGGTGTTGATACGGGGTACAATTACGCCAACATTGTTGCTCTTTCCACTTCTTAATGCTAGTGCTAGTCTGTTTTGCTTATAGTTCATTCTATTAGCGGTTTCTAGAACTAATTTTCGGGTACTTTGGCTTATTTTTGGGTTGTTGTTTAAGGCTCTTGAAACAGTTGCTGCAGTGATATTTAGCTCTTTAGCAATGTCATAAATTGTTGTTTTTTCACTCATTATAATAGTCTATCTCGGTAAAAATAATATATTTTTTTCTATAATTATTTGTTTGTGTTCTATATTAATTTGATTTTGAATTCAAAAGAAGTTTTTTCGTTCTGTTTTTACAGTTAATAATTGTTTTTCGCAGTATTTTTCTATTAACTAAAATAAAATATCTTTTTTTTGTGCAAATCAATTTTTTTTGTCCAAATTTATAGTTTTTTATAAAAAATAACTATAGATTTGTGTAATCGATTGCATTAATTTGCACTTTTATTTAGGAATGCAATTTGTGCTGGTCGATTGTTTTATTCAAAATTCACACTTCTTTAATTTTTTTATTCGATGAAAAATAAATTTTACAGTTCGATTTTGTGTTTTTCTACTGCTTTAGTGTCGGCTCTTTTCTTTAATTGTGCTGCTCAAAAAAGCACTGACGTTTTAACCAATCCCTGGAAAGTAAAACAAGAAATAGAAAAAGCAGTTGTGGTTCCAACTTTTAAAAACAAAACATACAACATTGTTGATTTTGGAGCAAAAAGCGGCGGGCAGCTAAATAATTCAGATGCCTTCAAAAAAGCAATTGAAATGTGTGCTAAAAATGGAGGTGGAAAAGTTGTTGTTCCGTCAGGTAAATTTTTAACAGGCCCTATTCATTTAGACAATAATGTAAATCTTCATTTAGAAGACGGTGCTGAAATTTTGTTTAGCACTAAATCTTCTGATTATCCATTGGTATTAACTTCGTTCGAAGGAACCGAATTGATGAATCATTCTCCATTAATTTATGCTTACAATAAAAAAAATATAGCCGTTACTGGTAAAGGAATTTTAAACGGTCAAGCCGATAACGAAAATTGGTGGTACTGGTGTGGTGCAAAACAATACGGATGGTCTGAAGGAAAAGGAAATCAGAATGATCCTAAAAATCGCATTCGATTAGTAGAATCAGGAGAGCAAAATGTAGCTGTTGAACAAAGGATTTACGGAGAAGGTTCTTATTTAAGGCCAAGTTTTGTAGAGTTTTTTAGTTGTACGGATGCTTTGATAAAAGATGTAAAGATTATAAACGCACCGTTTTGGGTCATTCATCCAATGAAATCCACTAACGTAACAGTTGATGGTGTAACAGTTGAAAGTCATGGGCCTAATAATGATGGTTGTGATCCGGAATACTCTAAGAATGTGATTATAAAAAATTGTACTTTTAATACAGGCGACGATTGTATTGCAATTAAAGCCGGTAAAGATGGCGATGGAAGACGCGTAGCCATGAAAAGCGAGAACATCATTGTACAAGATTGTAACATGCTTGACGGTCATGGCGGAGTGGTTATGGGAAGTGAAATGACAGGAGGAATAAAAAATGTTTTTGTCGAAAATTGTAAAATGGACAGTCCTAATTTAGACAGAGCCATTCGTATAAAATCAAATTCCCGAAGAGGTGGTATTGTTGAGAATGTTTTTGTTCGAAACATTGAAGTAGGACAAGTAAAAGAAGCGGTTTTAAGAATAAATATGTTCTATAATGTTTACGGAAACCAAACAGGAAATTTTATTCCTCAGGTAAAGAATGTAATTCTGGAAAATGTAAAAGTTAAAAATGGCGGGAAATTTGGCGTTTTGGCTCAAGGATACAAAGAACTACCTATTGAAAACGTATTGTTGAAAAATGTAACAATTGACAAAGTAGACGAAGCATTTTCGATAGAAAATGTAACCAATATTCAATTTGTAAATACTTTTATCAACGGAAAAAAAGTAGAAAGCCCAAAATAAGAATTAGTCTTTTATAAAATTATCAATCAAAAAATCATATACAATCAATTAAAAATATAACATGATGAAAGCAAGTCAATTTATTTTCACTTTTATTTTAGCAGGAACTTTTGCGTTTACAAGTTGTAAATCGCAGTCAAGTTCAGCTTCGGCTAAAAAAGAATTAACATCGTCAAACTTGAAATGGTCTGAAAAAATGGCGTTGACATTAATGAAACGCCATCCGAAAGCTTTTCAAATTGATGATAGAACTACAGCCAAATGGGATTATGTTCACGGTTTAGTAGCAAGCTCTATTGAGGAACTTTACAAAAAAACAGGCGACGAAAGATATTATGAATATGTAAAAGGTTATGCCGATGCTTTAATTGATGAAAAGGGTAACATTGCTACTTATGATATGGATAAATACAATATCGATATGGTGGTAGCGGCTAATATTTTGTTTGATATCTACGATAGAACAAAAGAGACAAAGTATTTAACGGCTATGCAAACCATTAGAAAACAATTAGATGCTCAGCCTAGAACAGCAAGTGGTGGATTTTGGCACAAACAAATTTATCCAAATCAAATGTGGTTAGATGGTTTGTACATGGGACAACCATTCTATGCTCAGTATACTACGAAGTTTGAAAACGGAAAGAATTTGGATGATGTTGCTAAACAATTTGAATTACTTGAAAAAAACGACAAAGATCCTAAAACAGGATTATTATACCACGCATGGGACGAAAGTAAAATGATGCCTTGGGCAGACAAAAATACGGGGAAATCACCAAATTTCTGGTCTCGTGCTTTAGGTTGGTACGCAATGGCATTAGTTGATGTGTTGGATAATTTCCCAAAAGAACATCCAAAACAAAAAGAATTAGTTGGTTACTTGAACGAATTGGCTGTAGCTTTAGAAAAAGTACAAGACAAAAAATCAGGATTGTGGTATCAGGTAACTGATATGGCAGGTAGAGAAGGAAACTATCTTGAAGCTTCAGGTGGAGTAAACAAAGGATATTTGCCTGCTAAATTTAAAAAAGTAGCTAATCATGCTTTTGATGGTTTAACTACTCAATTAATCAAAACTGATGCTGATGGCGGAATTACTTTGACACAATGTTGTCAGGTAGCAGGTCTGGGAGGAAATCCATATAGAGATGGTTCTTATGAATATTATGTAAATGAGAAAAAGAAAGACAATGATCCTAAAGCAACAGGGCCATTTATCTTAGCCGCTATTGAATTAAATAGATAATTTCAAACCATAAAAATTAAAATTTCACCATTAAGAAATTAAGAAAGTTTAGACTTAATCTCTCTTTATTTCTTAATGGTTTCTTTAATCTAAAATGAGGTATCTCTAGCCAATTTATGCTTATATGGACTTGTATTTAAAGCTTAAGTTGTAAATTAAGCTAACTCAGGTCAAAGCTTATGTGACTTATATGGTTTAAAAAAATACATTATTAATATATAATTCTCTTCTATGAAGTTTATAAATAATGCTGTAGCAATAGGATTAGTTATGCTTTCGAGCCAACTAATCGTTGCTCAGGAAACAAAAGAATATTCTAAAGTTTGGGTTGCTGATAATGGCGACGGAACTTATAAAAACCCAATTATACATGCTGATTATTCTGATCCGGATGCCATCAGAGTAGGAGACGATTATTACATGACGGCTTCTTCTTTTAACTGTATTCCTGGTTTGCCTATTTTGCATTCTAAGGATATGGTGAATTGGGAATTAGTGAATTATGCACTTCAAAAACAACCTCCTTTTGATGTTTTTGACAAGCCGCAACACGGAAACGGAGTTTGGGCACCTTGTATTCGTTATCACAATGAGGAGTTTTATATTTATTATCCAGATCCGGATTACGGAATTTATATGATCAAAACCAAAGATCCAAAAGGACTTTGGTCTG
>NCET01000006.1 GCA_002280815.1 Flavobacteriales bacterium 32-34-25
AAAAAATCGAAAAGCAGTAAATAATATAAAAAAATCTCCTCCTGTTTTCAAATTGGAATAAAAAAAATAATCTGACAATCAATTTTAAATATTGATGATCAGATTAGTATAAAGTATTAAATTTTAAGATAGACTTACATCACTTTACTTAATGATGATTCACGAATTATAAGCTCTGTATTTAGCATAATTTTATGGGGAGCTTCAGTTATTAGATCTTTTTTCTTTAAAAGAGGCAATAATATTTCCATTAATGCGGTACTTATTTCTACTAATGGCTGTGAAACAGAAGTAATAGTAGGACTGTAAATTTTGTACATGTCATTATCATCAAATGAAACAATTCCAAGATCGTTTATTAAAGATGGTTTATTTTCCTTAAAAACTTCAAGTCCAATTTGCACCAAATAATTAGTTGCAAAAAAGACAGCGTCTAAACCAGTCTCTTCATCAAAAAAATTCTTAATCCGTTCTTTACCTTTTCCTACATACACTTCATCATAAGGAATTTCAAGTGTGATTGGATTTAAGCCATTTTCATTTACAGCTTTTACATATCCGGAAAGACGGCCTTTCATCTGAGTCTGATTTGGAGCAATCGTAATAAAACCAATCTTTTTAAATTGATTGTTTATCAAATGTACTGTCGCGTCAAAAGAAGCTTTTTCGTTATCTATAACAACACTGTTACAATCTACTCCTTCAAAAAACCTATCTAATAAAACAACAGGTATATTGTCTTTTATTAAACTTTCAATAGTATCTTTTATACCTGGCGACGGAACTATTACAAACCCGTCCACTTGACGAAAATTAAATAAACTGATAAGCTCATTAGATTTCTCATCATCATTTTCATTACTGCAGAAAATTACTTTATATCCTTTTTTGTAAGCAATATCTTCAAAAATACGAGCTAATTTAGAAAAGAAATGATTTGAAATATCTTCAACCATAAAAACCAAAATTTTTGATTTTCCAGTACGTAAACTCTGTGCAATTTGATTTGGTCTGTAATTTATTAATTTTGCATATTCTAAAACCTTTTTAGTAAGTTCTTTCGAAATGTGTTTTTCCTTTGCCTTGCCATTTAAAACAAAAGATACCGTCGTAACAGATATTTTAAGTTCTTCGGCAATATTTCTAATAGAAACAGGTTTTTTCTTCATTTAAGAATCATTTTTTAATTTTAAACCACAAATTTGACACAAATATAGTAAAGTTATTATTGTTGATTTTAAATTGTGTAATGTTAAGACATAATTTAGTGTTATTTATACCTTTATTACAAACTAACACTAACTTTTCTATGTTTATATTCAAAAAAATGTCCCGTCCTAAAATAACTATACAGGTTATTAAATAAATCCTGTTATAGCCATAAAAATATAATTTTTAATCCTAAACTTACTATACAACTATTTTTTCATAGAAATATAATCCGAAGGTGACATTTTGAAATGTTTTTGAAAATTTCTACCAAAACTGGTTTGTGATTTATAACCTACCATCTCTGCGATTTCATACATTTTATAGTCTTCATTAAGCAGTAATTCGGCTGCCTTTTTCAATCTAACAACGTTAATCAATTCATTCGGACTCAAATTCGAGATATCCTTGATTTTTCGGTACAAGGTCGATCTGCTCATATTCATAATCTCAGAAAGCGATTCAACGCTTAAATTTTGATCCGTTATGTTTTTTATGATTTCTTCATCTAATTTTTTCAGAAATGCTTCATCGGTTTTATTGTGGGCGATACTTTTGATATGTGAAAGCGGGGAACTCGCATAATATTTCATGATTTGTTTCCTATTTTCTATCAGGTTTAAAGACTGTACTTTTAAATATTCCATAGAAAAAGGTTTGGCAATATAGGAATCCGCTCCCACTTCAAGTCCGTCAATTTGGGATTTCAACGAATTTTTAGCAGTTAATAGTATAACCGGAATATGACTAGTTTCGAGATTGGTTTTGATTTTTTTACAAAGTGTAATTCCATCCATAACGGGCATTTCAATATCACTTATTACCAGAGAAATATTTTCATTATGAATCACTTCCAACGCTGCTTCTCCATTACTCGCATTAAAAACAATATAAAACGGAAGTAATTCCTTTGTTATAAACTGCAATAAATCTTCATTATCCTCCACAACCAAAATGGTGTTTTTCTCACTTTTGGTTTCTGGCTCTGGAATTTTATTTTCGTTACTTTCTATATCTTTAGCCTGTTCGTCATACAACATAAACTCCTCTTCTTGATGCAAAGGCATTATCAGTTCAAAAACGTTCATCTCAGGCTCAAAAAAAACCAACTGCAAACTCCCATTATGAAGCTGTGCTAAGGACTGCGCTAAAGACAAGCCGATTCCGGTCCCTGAATTATTATCCATATTATCGACCCTGAAAAAAGGTTCGAAAATCTTGTCTTTCAAATGACCTGGAATCATATCTCCATCATTCTTAACTATTAGTTTTAGTTTTTTCTCATCCCTGATTAAACTCACAACAACTTTATTTTCAGAATATTTAATGGCATTACTGAATAGATTGCTCATTATTTTTTTCAAAGCTTCTTTATCCACAAAAGCATAAATATCCCTTTCGCTTAATTCTAATTTGAAATCAATATTTTTTTCTTCAATAAGCTGGCTAAACCTAAGATGCATATTCCGCACTATTGACGAAATATTAGCCTCGACAAAAGTGAGTTTCAAACCGCCAATTTCTGTTTTCCGAAAATCTAAAAGTTCATTAACCAATTTTAATAATCGGGAGGTGTTTTTTTTCATTATCGAGAGATTCTGCGGAATCTCGGGCGTTTCATATTCAAACTGCAACAGTTTTTCCAGAGGACTCTTGATAAGCGTTAAGGGTGTTTTTATTTCGTGAGCTACATTGGTAAAAAATTCAATTTTAGCTTGATAAATTTCTTTTTCTTTTTCATCATTCAGATGTTTCAATTTTCGGTTATTTTTTAGCTGACTCAAATGATTAGAATAGCGAATAATCATAAACAAAGCATAGCATATCAATATAAAATACAATAAATACGCATACGTACTGGCCCAAAACGGAGGACTGATTTTTATTTTAATAGCAATTTCTTTACTCCAAACCCCAAAACTGTTCAGCGATTTCACTTTAAAAACATAAGTTCCCGGAGAGAGTTCGGTAAAGAAAACTTTGTTATTTCTCTCTAAATAAACCCAATCTTTATTTACGTCTTCGAGTTTGTACCAATATTCCGTCAACTCAGCTCCAGTATAATTTAAGGCCGCAAACTCAATATTAAAAGACGACTGATCGTGTTCCAACTCCAACTCCTCAATATATGAAATTGATTTTTTTATAGGCGAATTTTCATCCGTTACCTGAACATCCTGATTGTTGATTTGCAAACCAGTTATAAAGGTTTTGGGTGCATATTTATTTTTAGTGAAATTTTTAGGATTAAAACTAATCATTCCGTTCAGATTTCCGAAATACATATCGCCGTTTGCATCTTTAAACGCTGAATTATAATTAAACTGGTCGCTTAACAAGCCATTTGCTGTAGTATAAATTTTAATTCTGTTTTGTTTTGGACCAAACTTCACTAAGCCTTTTGAGGTTGTTATCCATAAATTATTCTGATCATCCTCTAAAATAGAATAGAAAACATTGCTCGGAAATCCGTTCTTGGTGTTGTACTTTGTAAAAGATCGGCTGGCTTTATTAAAGAAATTCAATCCGTTTTCTGTGGCAATCCATAAATTCTTTTTAGAATCCTGAAAAATAGAATTGATAGAATTATTACTGATCCCTTTTATGTCCTTGTAGTTGTATCTGAAAATTTCATTTTTCCTGTTTTTAGGATTATAAAATAACAATCCGTCCCTGTAAGTTCCAGCCCAATAATTCCCTTCATTATCTTCCATAAATGACGTATAATGCATATTTTCCGGAAAACATTTAAGCACATCAAAATGATCCAATAATGGATTGTATTTGTAAATCCCTAACGAAGTTATAACTAAAAGTTCCTTCTTCTTTGTTTCATAAAAACTGAAGATAAAATTACTTCTGAGGCCTCCCACTTCGTTATTAGCACTGTAATGCTTAATCACTTTCCCTGATTTGCTGTCTAAAACATCTAAGCCATGCTCAAAAGTCCCTATCCAAATTTTGTCTTTCCGGGCTATTAAAGCATGAATGTTGTAATAGGACACTGAGCCTTTTCCTGTTCCTGGTTTGTATGAAGTAAAAACCTGAGTTTTGGGATTGAATTTATTCAAACCAGCATCTTCTGTACCAATCCAAAAATCTCCGTTTTCATCTTTGTGAATTTCCCTGACCGCACTACCATTAATCGAATTTTGATTGTTTTTCGGAAAATACTTTTTAAACTGAGTGTATTGTTTTTGATGGTAATTGATACCTCCAAAATAAGTCCCAATCCAAACGCCATTTTCTTTATCAATTGTAATCGAATAGGCTGCATTATCCGAAATACTAAAAGGATCATTAAAATCTTTTTTTAGATTCGTATATTTTTGGGTTTTGATATTATAGATAAAAACCCCCGATTCGCTGGCTATCCAAATTTCATCTGCTCCTTTCTTTTTAAATTGTCTTACAAACAATGACTCTTTTGCAGAGAATGGCAACACCACTGTACTTTTACTAATGCGGTTATACCACAGCACACCATCTTCCTGAGTACCTATTACTATATTATTTTTATCCAAAGCATAAATCACCGTAATTCTATAATTTATTTTAGCCGTAGTTTCATTTTCAAGTGAAATAGTCTCAAAAGACAAACTTTCTTCTGAATAATGATATAGTTTATTTAAAGACGAAACCCATATTTCCCCCTTTTCATCTCTTGTGACAGAAGTAGCTATAAAATAACGATTAGGATTGAATGTGGTTGTCTCTTTTTTAAGTGTTGAATATTTATAAAGAATATTGCCCGAAATAAACCATAAATTTCCATGATTATCATGTTCAATTGCTGCAATTCTATCATTTATTGCTTCATTGAGAACACTAAAACGATCTGATTTTTTATCATATTTATACAATCCTTTATCTGTCCCAACCCAAATAATCCCTTTATATTCATGTAAGGATTGAATATAGTTACTTCCTAAACTATGAATTGGATCGGAATTACCTCGATAAGTCTTAAATCGATACCCATCAAAACGATTTAAACCATCTTTGGTACCAAACCACATGAAGCCATCTTCATCTTGTAATGACGACAAAACAGTATTATTAGACAAGCCATTTTCTACCTGATAATGCTTAAAATAATAATCTTGCGCCTGAACAAAAGGTGTAATTAAAATAAAAAGAATAAAATATACTAAGAATTTACGCATGTTTGTGATTTTGATGTTAAATGCTGATTTCAACGAATCGTCCCAATCTTATTCAAAATGTTGCAACAACCTAATTTTATAGCTTTAAAACAAGAATTTGCATCATTTCCGATAAATATTGACACAAATGAATAGATTTTTTTTGAATTAAAATAACCTACTTTGAATTTCCAAATAAAAAAGATATCGATATTTTATTTAGAACAAAATTATTATATCAATAAAAAAAATAGCTATTAATAAAACAATTACTAATTTCAAAAAAAAATGAATTCAAGTTTAATAACAAATGTTATTGATTATTTTTTTTCTCGAATCAGAGACGATTAAATCTAATAATCATTCACTATACCAAAACGAATAAAACTATTTAAAATGAAAAATAAATGAAAACAGAAACCAACCAAATTTTTAAGAAGAGATATTATCTCTTGCTTTTTTTTAGTTTTTTACTACAACAAAGTTACGCCCAGGAACAAATTAAAATTACTGGAAAAATAACCTCGGCTACTAATAGAGAAGCTATTCCATTTGCCAATATACTTATTAAGAATACAACAAGTGGAACCACATCCGATTTAGATGGAAATTTTTCCATAATGGCTAAATCAGGTCAAATACTTGTAGTAAGCTATCAAGGATACAAAACAAAGGAAACTAATATAAACAAAGAAACGGTAATCAATATTTCTTTAGTTGAAGACATTCTTGCATTGAATGAAATTGTAGTAGTAGGCTACGGATCACAACAAAAGAAAGATCTTACTGGTGCAATTTCAGTAGTTAAAGCCGAAGAAATCCAAAAAAGACAAGTAACAACAGTTGCCGAAGGTTTACAAGGTCTGGTAACCGGTGTTAAAGTTAGAGGTGGAGGAAGACCAGGACAAGAAGCCGGTATAGAGATTCGTGGTCTTAAAAATCTTCAAGGAACCAATCCTCTTTACGTAGTTGATGGTTTAATTACTACTGCTAACAGGGATTTTAATCCAAATGACATCGAAAGTATTCAGGTTTTAAAAGATGCTTCTGCGGCCGCAATTTACGGATCAAGAGCGGCAAATGGTGTAATTATTATTACAACTAAAAAAGGAAAAAAAGGTCCTTTGAAAGTTGAAGTTTCGTCAAAAACGAGTTTTACCAACATGCCAACGTACGATTTAATGGGCACTGAAGAGTTTGCAAAACTTAACAATCAAGCTTATGATAATGCTGGCATCCCAAGACAAAATCTTAATATGGCAGTTAATACAAATTGGCAAAAAGAGGTTTTTAGCACAGGGTTAATTCAGGATTACAACGCTAGTTTTTCTGGAGGTGGAGACAATTCAACCTTTTTTATGTCAGGAAATTATTTTGGAAACAAAGGAACTGTTGTGTCAACAGACTTCGATAGAATTTCGTTCCGTGTTAATTCTAGCGGTTCAAAAGGAATTTTCAGCATTGGTCAAAATTTAGCTATCAGTAATTCAAAAACAAACGAAATGTCCGGTAATCCAATTATCGATGTGTACCGATTATTACCTACAATTCCGGTCTACGACTCTAGTAACCCTGGAGGTTATGGTTACGGAAAAGCCGACGTAGCCAGTACTTTTGGAACAAATCCATTAGCATTAGCCGATTTTCTTGATACTACAAACGAAAATTTTAGAATTAGAGGAAATATTTGGTCTGAATTGAAATTTACATCATGGTTAAAATACCGTTTTAATTTTGGTTATGAAACAAGCTTTGACAGCTACAATTTTATCAGAAAATTAGGCAACTGGACTTTAAATCAACCTTTTGAACAATCTTTCATTAATCAAAACAAGGGAAGATCTGAAACACAACTTTTCGAAAATACCTTAACATTCAAAAAAGAATTTGGAAAACATAATCTTACTGCATTAGTAGGGCAAACTTTCCAAAGAGATAATTACAACCAAATAAGTGGTACAAAGAGAAATCTTCTCGTTAATCCAAGCACTGGATCTTATTTTGATGTTTTAAATTTAGGCGATTCTCCTGAAGTAGGTGGGTTTAGAGAAGAAGCAGCACTAACATCTTATCTGGGAAGATTGGAATACAACTATGACGATCGCTATTTATTCAATGCTGTTTTTAGACGTGACGGTTCTTCAAAATTCAGCGATGGCAATAAATGGGGGAATTTCCCATCAACCTCATTAGGATGGAGAGTAAGCAACGAACCCTTCTTTAAAGTAGATTTTATTAAAGATTTAAAACTTAGAGCCAGTTATGGTGAATTAGGTAGTGGTAATATTCGAAATTACGAATACCAAGGTTTCATCAATACAAATGGTGCTATTGTTATGGGAAATGGACAAAATTTGTATCCTTCAGCAACACAAGTAAGATTGGCTAACTCTGAATTGCGTTGGGAAAAACTAAAACAAACCAATTTTGGAATGGATTTAGGAATCCTAAACAATGATTTGCGTTTTACAGCTGATTATTTCATAGCCCGTACCGAAGATGTATTATTTGGATTTCCAATTTTGATGACTACTGGAAATGATGGAGGAAATCCAATTTCAAATGCAGCAACTGTAGAAAACAAAGGTTTTGAATTTGAATTGGCTTACAACAAAAAAATCAATGATTTTTCATTTAATGCTTCTTTAAATTTCACCAAATTAAACAACAAATTAGTTTCATTAGGTAACGGTCAAAACGAACATATTCAGGGTAACACAATTACCAGAAAAGGTAATGCTGTTGGAATGTGGTATGTTTTACAAACAGATGGATTGTTCCAAAACCAAGATGAAATTCAAAATTATGTAAGTTCAGATGGAACTGTAATTATGCCAAATGCACAACCGGGTGACATTCGATTTAAAGATGTTAACGACGATGGTGAAATTACAAACGAAGATAAAGACATAGTAGGAAGTCCTTGGCCAGAATTTGAAATGGGTTTCAATGCTGGTGCTTCCTACAAAGGGTTTGATTTCTCTATGAACTGGATTGCTTCTCACGGAGCTACTATCTACAACGGTTTTAGAAGTACAGTAGATCGATTTGATGACGACAGTAATTACAGAACTGGTATCAAGCCTTGGACAGCAGAAAATCCAAATACTGATTTCCCTAGAATTGTAAAAGGAACCACCTTGAATGCAAGAGGAGATAGTGATCGTTTTTTAGAAAGCGGCGATTTCATCCGACTTAAATACATCGGATTAGGTTATAACCTGCCTGAAAATATTTTACAAAAAGTTGGTCTTACAAGCGCTCGCCTGTCTTTATCAGCACAAAACATACTTACAATTACTAAGTACAAAGGTTTAGACCCAGAGTTCAGTAACGGTAATATTTTTGAAAGAGGTGTAGATATAGGTTCTTTTCCAAATTTAAGAACATATTCTTTTGGTGTTGAGTTTGCCTTTTAATTTTAAAAAAACAGTATAATGAAAAAAATAATTATAACAACAACAGTTTTGATAGGCCTTCTTTTTACATCTTCATGTGATAATGAACTTGTACAAAGTAATCCAAATAGCCTAACAACAGAACAGTATTGGAAAACTGAAAGCGATGCACAAGCCGGTGTAAATTCTATTTATGCCATGTCCTACAAAGATGGTTTATGGGCCAGATGGATTTATTTCCGTTTGGATTTGACTTCGGATGAAGGCTATAGTAATAGCCCATGGATTGAATTAGCCGATTGGACGAGATTCAATTATATCAATTATAATTTTTGGGAAGGAAATGTGGTAACCTGGAGAGATACTTACAAAGCTATCTTTAGATGCAATCAGGTAATAGCCAATGTTCCTAATATTTCGTTTCAAAACGAAGATGATAAGAAAAAAATTATTGCTCAAGCAAAATTTTTAAGAGCCATGCATTACTACTATGCTGCAGTTCTATGGGAAAACATTCCAATTGTTTTAGAGCCATCATCTCCTACTGATCTTCCGGTTCAAAAAAATGTTACTGAAGTTTGGGCACAAATAGAAACAGATTTGAACGAAGCTTTCACCGATTTGCCTCCACAATGGGGAGCTGATCAAACTGGAAGACCTGATAAAGGTGCAGCAAAAGCATTCTTAGCCAAAACATACATGCAGCAACGCAAATGGCCAGAAGCAAAATCAGCTTTGGAATATTTAATTACAGGAGCAGGAGCAAGATATAGTTTGGTTTCAAATTACAGAGATAATTTTACTGATGTTAATGAAAACAACAGCGAGTCTGTATTTGAAATTCAATTTGGAGACCAAAGAAAAGGCGGAACAGATGAAAGTCAAAGTGCTGCTGTTTCCAGTAACCGTGCTCAATTTTTTGCTCCAAGAAGTATTGGTTGGTCTGACGGACAAGCCAGAATATGGTTAGTTGACGCTTTCAAAGAAGAAAAAAACAAAGACAATGGCTTAGACGTACGCTTAAGATACACCTTATTTTATCCTGATTTGTTGGCTGATTTTGGAGACAAAACCTATAACAAAACCTGGCAATGGGGAAATGAAGCCTGGTTTAGAAAAGGCAGCAGGGATTATTATAGAGATAATGAAGATTATTACAGTCAGGTTAACTATAGATTAATTCGTTATGCTGATATTTTATTACGCTATGCCGAAGTTTTAAACGAAACAGGAAATACTGCCGATGCCTACCAATACGTAGATATGGTAAGAGCTCGTGTAAATCTGGAAAAATTAGCTATTGTTCATCCAGAAATTGGAAATGATAAAACTAAATTCTTAGAACGATTGAAAATAGAAAGAGTTTTAGAATTGACAGGAGAAAGTGTTCGCTGGGAAGATTTAAAACGTTGGGGAGATTTAGACACTCAAACTTCTGTTGATAAAATCGCACTTCGTGATCCTGATTTCAACAATTTTGTTGTTGGAAAAAACCACAGATTACCTATACCTCAAGTAGAAGCTGACAATAATCCAAATTTAGATCAACATCTTGAATATTAACAACTAATTTTTTATGGGAATGGTTTACAGAATCATTCCCATAAATTTAAGGAACACCTACTTGTTCCATTAAAATATATTACAATGAAAACGACAAAACTTTATCTGGCACTTATGCTGGCAGGGACACTATTAATTAGTTGTAACAAAACTAAATCAAATTCAGAAGAAAATAACCCAGCAACAACTACTGTTGAAAAAAGAGAAATTTGGACAAAAGAACAGGCCAAAACATGGTATGCAAAACAGCCGTGGCTTGTAGGGGCTAATTACAACCCAAGCACTGCCATAAATCAACTGGAAATGTGGCAAGAGGAAACTTTTGACCCTAAAAGAATTGATGAAGAACTAGGATGGGCTGAACAAATTGGGATGAACACCATGCGTGTTTACCTTCATGATTTATTACACAAGGATGATGCTGAAGGACTTTACAAACGCATGAATAGCTTTTTAGAAATTGCCAATAAACACCATATCAAAATCGTATTTGTTTTATTCGATTCTTGTTGGGATCCATTTCCAAAATCCGGCAAACAACGCTCTCCAAAACCACATGTCCACAACTCTGGCTGGGTACAAAGTCCAGGTCAAAAAGTGTTGCAGGATACCACACAATATCCTCGCTTAGAAAAATATGTGAAAGAAACTGTTGCTGAATTTAAAGACGATAATCGTATCCTGGCTTGGGACGTTTGGAATGAGCCAGACAACATGACTGGACCATCTTATGAAGCGGTAGAAATCAAGAATAAAGCCGAATTGATATTACCTCTTCTGGAAAAAGCGTTTCAATGGGCAAGATCAACTAATCCATCACAGCCTTTGACTTCAGGAGTTTGGGTTGGCGATTGGAGTGATGAAACTAAAATGCAACCAATGCACAAACTACAATTAGAACAATCAGACATTATTTCTTTTCACAATTACAACAAGCCACAGGATTTTGAAAAAGTAATCAAGCAATTGCAACGTTACGGAAAACCAATGATTTGTACAGAATATATGGCACGTCCAAACGGAAGTACTTTCGAAGGCTTTTTACCAATTGCAAAAAAGTATAATGTAGGAATGATCAACTGGGGATTTGTTGATGGTAAAAGCCAAACAAAGTATTCCTGGGACAGCTGGACTAAAAAATACGATTCGGAACCGGAACTATGGTTTCATGAAATATTTCATACTGACGGTACACCTTACAAAAAAGCAGAAACTGATTTAATCAAAAAATTAACTACTGAAGCGAATAAAAAGAGTTAAACAATTATTTTTTGCCACAGGTTTTACAGATTCAACTGATTACTCTTTTAATACTTATAATCTGTGGCAAAATATTTTTCACAAAAATACAATTCCGAATTCACAAGTTAAAAAAATACCGATGAAAAACAACACATTAAAACAGCTCTTTTTTTTAGGAATATTGTTGTTTGGATTTGCTGCGAATGCACAGCAACCCAACCCACCGGGACAGGTAGATGGCAATACAAAACCGAAGAACGAAGCCTATTTGTTTGCACACATGACGCATTCTGATTACGGAAGACTGTATTATTCTGTAAGTCTTGATGGCTTGCATTGGACTAATTTAAACAACGGAAAAAGAGTTTTTCCGGAATATCAAGGACACCCCGACATCTGCAAAGGCCCTGACGGCAACTATTATATAGCAGGCAACACCAGCGATAATTCACCAGAAATTAATATATGGGTTTCTAGTGATTTAATAAGCTGGAAAAAACATGCTGTTTATACGCCAGACTTAAAAAGCACTCCCGACTATTCCAATGCAATGCAAAGAATAGGTGCTCCAAAATTGTATTACGACAAAGACTCAGCAAAATTTATACTAACCTGGCACACGCCTCACAAACCAGGGTCTAAAGAAGATCCCGAAGCTTATTGGGCAAGCCAAAGAACCCTTTATGTGTTATCAAAAGATTTAAAAACATTTGAAGGCACTCCAAACCGATTATTTGATTGGGATATGGGAACAATTGATGTATTCATCAGAAAAGTGGGAGATTCCTATTACGCCATTTTAAAAGATGAAACCTACCCTACTTTATATTGGACAACGGGAAAAACCATCCGAATTGCTAAATCAAAATCGTTATTAGGACCTTACTCCTTGCCTCAGGAATCAATCAGTCCAAATTTCAGAGAAGCTCCGATGTTGATTCCATCTCCTGATGATAAAATCTGGTATATGTATTACGAGCAATACCCGGGAGTTTCTTACGGATTATCTATTTCAGATAATTTAAACGGACCATGGTTTCAGGCATCAGGATATACTTTTTACAGCGATTGGGACAAATACAGCCTACCTGAAAAAGCAAGACACGGTTGTATGATTACCATTTCTACAAAAGAGTATAACAATTTGGTGCAAAAATTTGGTTTAACCAAAACAGAATCAAATCCTAAAAAGTAACAAATGAAAAAAATAAATTATGTGTTTCTGGGACTTCTTTTCATTCCATTATTCTCCTGTAGCGACTCGTCTGATGGAAATGATGAAAAACCAATTGTAGAAAATATTGCTTCCAAACCAGCTATTGAAGGTGTCAGAATCGCTTGGGATTACACGACTTTAATTCAGGTATCGGATAAAAACAGTACAAATTACAATGGATACGCCAGACTAGTGCAATTAAGCGATAAAAAATTAATATGTACTTATGAATCTGGCGGTGCCATTTTGGTTAAAACCAGTTCTGATTTTGGCAGCACTTGGAGTACACCTATTACGGTAGTTTCCGGAAGTACTTTGGTGAATATGACCACACCGGATATTTTACAATTAAAAGATAATTCTATTTTAATTTGTTATAATCCAAGACCAATTGGCAACGGAAACAACACCGATAAATTTTCTATCAATACAATTAAAAGTTATGATGGAGGCTTGACCTGGAAAGAAAATCAAATTGTATATGAAGCCAGTTCAGAATTTGAAAATGGCTGTTGGGAACCTTCGGCATTACAAATTCCGAGTGGAGAAATTCAATTGTTTTTTTCCAATGAAAATGTGTACCGCAATTCAAATGAACAAAATATTTCCCTGATTCGTTCTTCAGATAATGGATTAACATGGTCAACAACTCCAGAAATTGTGAGTTTCAGAGCAGGAAAAAGAGATGGGATGCCCTCTCCTATTCTATTAAAAAATCAAACCGAAATTGTTTTTTCTATTGAGGACAATGGCATTGATAATCAATTCAAACCGTATATCATTCGAAATTCAATTACCGAAAACTGGAAACAAACTGTCGATGCAAACAGCAATAACCGAAACTATGCTTTGGAAGAAACATTGAGTAATCCGATTTATGCCGGTGCACCATATTTGTCGCAAATCAGTACAGGGGAAGTTATAATGTCTTATCAGGGAACTGAAAATAGGGCTACAAACGATATCAACAATGCCGATATGAAAGTTGTTATTGGAACAAATGAGGCTAAAAAATTCAACCGAAAATCAACTCCTTTTCTACTTTCCAGCGGAAAATCGGCTTTATGGAATAGCATAAAAGTTTTAAATGATGATAGCGTTGTTGCATTAACAACCACAAACCAATTTTCAACCTCATCACAAGTCTGGATGATAAAAGGACATATTATTCCGGAAATTAATGCGATAAATGAAACCGCCATAATCGACGGACAAAGTAATGAAGCAGTTTGGCAAAAAGGAAAACCTGTTTTCATTGGCCAAAAAAGCAACACTCAACTAGAAGCAAATTTTACCTATGATAGCGAATATTTATATGTTTTTGCCCAAATAAAAGACAGTCAAATTGTAAGTACAAATGCCTTAACCGACAGTGATGGTTTCAATTTGTATTTAGATCCTAAAAACAGAAGCTTAATTGCTCCGGGAAAATCAATTTTTAAACTGGAATTAGGACATTCTAATCTTTTTTCAATATTCGAAGGAGAAAATAGTAAATGGAAAAAACTAAACAGTTCGCAAGAAGTTGCAACAACAACTGTCAAAACTTCAAACGGTTATCGAACAGAAATTAAAATTCCTTGGATCATACTAGGCGGAATGCCTGCAAAACAAACCAGAATAGGTTACAACATAGAACTTAGAGAAAAAGGAGCAAATAATTATACCGAAAGTATTTCAACCAATAGTAGTGACAAACCTTATTCTTGGTCGACTTTAAAGCTGGTAAATTAATATCAAAACAGGGGCGTTTTTATTAATTTAAAACGTCACGAAAAATTTGGTTAGTTAGTGGTTTGTTTAATTACCAGACCGTTTTTAAGTGGTCTGGTAATTTATTAAGTCACAGAAAAAGAAAATAGCGCTTCAATTTTAATGAGATGCACCAAAATAAATATACCAATGAAAAAAAATGCAACAGTACTCCTCTTTTTGTGTTTAGGATTATCACTATACGCGCAATGGAAACCTGCAGGAGAAAAAATAAAAACAGAATGGGCGAATAAAGTCAATCCAAAACAGGTACTTCCTGAATATCCCCGCCCTATAATGGAACGCAAGGAATGGAAAAACCTTAACGGATTATGGAATTATGCCATTCAAGAAGCAGGAAAACCAGCTCCAGCAAAATATGATGGGCAAATCCTGGTTCCTTTTGCTGTCGAATCCAGTTTATCAGGCGTGATGAAAGAAGTGGGCACTAAAAATGAGCTTTGGTACAACACCACTTTCACTTTGGAATCCAATTGGAAAGGACAAAATATTTTGCTTCATTTTGGTGCGGTAGATTGGGAAACTGAAGTTTGGTTGAACGGAATTAAAATAGGTTCCCATACTGGTGGATACACTCCATTTTCTTTTGATATCACTCCTTTTATAACCGGAAAAACACAGCAATTAACAGTCAAAGTGTGGGATCCTTCCAATGATGGGCCGCAACCAAGAGGAAAACAGGTGAAAAACCCAGAAGGAATCTGGTACACGCCAGTTACGGGAATTTGGCAGACGGTTTGGATAGAACCTGTTAATAAAAAGAACATTACAACGATTAAAACCACCCCAAATATCGATCAAAATAAGATTACTATAAAACCTGAAATTGCGGGAGCCAATTATGGCGACGTATTCGAAGTAAGTATTTATGATGATTCAAAAACAATTGCAACAGGAAAAGCTTCCGTTGGAGAAAACTTGGAAATCATTTTAAATAATCCCAAATTATGGTCTCCGGAATCTCCTTTTTTGTACAAAACCAATGTGAAATTAATTAGCAACGGAAAAATTATCGATCAGGTAAAAAGTTATTTTGCCATGCGAAAAATTAGCTCTAAAAGAGATGCAAATGGCGTAGTTAGAATGCAACTAAACAATAAAGACTATTTTCAATTTGGTCCGTTGGATCAAGGTTGGTGGCCTGACGGATTGTACACTGCTCCAACTGATGAAGCGTTAAAATATGACATTTTTAAAACCAAGGAATTAGGTTTTAATATGATTCGCAAACATGTTAAGGTAGAACCGGAACGTTGGTACACCCATTGCGACGAAATGGGAATTTTAGTATGGCAAGATATGCCAAGTGGAGATGACCAACCTTTATGGCAAAATAAAAAATATTTTGAAGGTACTGAATTACAAAGAACTCCCAAATCGGAAGCAATTTACAGAAAAGAATGGAAAGAGATCATGGATCATTTGTATTCTTATCCAAGCATTGTAGTTTGGGTACCTTTTAATGAGGCTTGGGGACAATTCAAAACGGTTGAAATTACCGAATGGACTAAAAATCACGATCCAAGTAGATTAGTCAATTCGTCAAGTGGTGGAAACCATTTTCAAACGGGCGACATATTGGATTTACACAATTATCCCGGCCCTGAATTGTATCTTTATGATGCCCGAAGAATTACCGTTCTTGGTGAATATGGAGGAATTGGATTGCCTCTGGAAGGTCATTTATGGAAAGAAAACGACAATTGGGGTTATATCAAGTTCAAGAATGCTACCGAAGTCACTAATGAGTACATCAAGTATGCCAATGAACTGAAAAAATTAGTCAAAACTGGATTCTCAGCCGCAGTTTATACCCAAACGACTGATGTAGAAGGTGAAGTAAATGGATTTATGACTTATGACCGAAAAGTGGATAAAATGGATTTCGAAAAAATAAGCGCCATTAACAAAGAAGTTATTGATGCTCTAAATCACAAATCAAACTAAAGCTATTATTATGAATAAATATTTAATTCTCATTGTACTTATAATTGCTTCAGGTTGTAACTCGGAAACCTATTCGCAAAAAGAAACCTTTACCAATCCTATTTTGCCATCTGGGGCAGATCCTTACAGCACCTATTACAAAGGCTATTATTATTATACTCATACCTTGCAAAATCGCCTGGTTTTGTGGAAAACAAAAAATCTGGCTGATTTAAAAAATGCCGAAAGCAAAACTATTTGGACAGCTCCAAAAAATACAGACTATTCCGCAGACATTTGGGCACCGGAATTTCATATCATTGACGGTAAATGGTACGTATATTTTGCCGCAGACAATGGAGACAATGCCACTCACAGAATGTATGTCTTAGAAAACAAATCGGAAGATCCTTTTAAAGGAACATGGGAATTTAAAGGAAAAGTTGCTGCAAAAACAGATAAATGGGCTATTGACGGAAATGTTTTTAGTTACAAAAATAGCCTTTACATGATTTGGGCTGGATGGGAAGGCGACACTAATGGACAGCAGAATATCTACATCGCCAAAATGAAAAACCCTTATGAAATAGAAGGAGATCGAGTTTTGATTTCTTCCCCAACATACGATTGGGAAACACACGGTGCTTTAAACGACCCGAATAATCCTCCTCAAGTCAATGTCAATGAAGGACCACAGTATTTAATGCACAATAACAAAGTGTTTATCGTGTATTCTGCCAGTGGATGTTGGACTGATTTTTATGCTTTGGGTTTATTACATTTTCAAGGAAACGGGGATTTACTAGACGCTTCTTCTTGGAAAAAATCAGAGAAACCATTATTCCAACAATCCGTAAAAAACCAAGTTTTTGCTCCTGGACACAATTCGTTTTTCAAATCTCCAAACGGGAAAGAAGACTGGATTTTATATCACGCCAACTCAAATCCTGGTGAAGGATGCGGGAATAAAAGAGCGCCAAGAATGCAAAAAATAAACTGGGATTCGAATGGATTTCCAGTATTTGGAGAGCCCGTTAGTGAAGGAACAAAATTAGAAATTCCTGCCGAATAGTTTTTCCAATTAAACGTTATAAAATTTAAACCAATGAAAAAAATTCAGATATACACAGTCCTTATTCTTGCTGTATTTCAGGTTTCATGCAAAGAAAATAAAAGCAACAACTCAACTCAGAAAGAGATAAATCAAGAAATAGCCTTTGATTCGACACAAAATCTTTTAAAAGCTAAAAATTTTGAAGAGGTAATAGACGGTAAACACACCCATTTATATTGGATTGAAAACAATGGTTTGAAAGCTGCTTTCACCAATTACGGAGGACGATTAGTAGGCTTGTGGTTAGCCGATAAAAACGGAAAACTTACAGATGTCGTGGTTGGTATGAACAGCGTTATCGGATTTCAAAAATCGACAGAGCCTTATTTTGGAGCTACCATCGGCAGAGTTGGAAACCGAATCGCTAAAGGAAAATTTACTTTGGAAGGAAAAGAATATACAGTTCCTTTAAATAATGGAGAAAATGCACTACACGGTGGTAAAAAAGGTTTTCAGGATGTTGTTTGGAATGTAAAAAAAACTAACGAACATACTTTAGTTTTAACCTACACTTCTCCCGATATGGAACAAGGATTTCCGGGAAAATTAGAAGTAAAAGTAACCTATTCCATTACGGCTGATAAAACCTTAAAAATGGAATATGAAGCCTCCACAGATAAGACTACGATTGTTAATTTGACCAATCATGCCTTTTTTAATTTGAACGGAGAAGGTAGTGGAACTATTTTGAATCATGAATTACAATTGTTTGCTAATAAATACACTCCAGTTGATGCCGGTTTAATTCCAACAGGAAAATTAGAAAATGTGACCCAAACTCCTTTCGATTTTATTGAAAAACATACTATCGGGGAACGTATCGAGATGGCTAATGAGCAATTAAAATTCGGAAAAGGATACGATCATAATTTTGTCCTAAACGGAAACATCAAAAAAGGGATGAACCATGCTGCAAGCATTACCGGAGACCAATCGGGGATTTCTATGGACATTTACACCACCGAACCTGGGATTCAGTTTTACAGCGGGAATTTTATGCAGGGTAAAAATACTTTCAAATCTGGGGCAAAGGATAATTTCAGAACTGCTTTCGCACTGGAAACACAGCATTTTCCGGATGCACCGAATCAGCCTAGTTTCCCTTCCATAACTTTAAAACCGAAACAGAAATACCAGACGGTTTCTTATTACCAATTTTCGATCCACAAATAAAAACGAATACAAAACCAACTCAAATGAAAAAAAAAATTATATTCCTATGTTTAGGGCTTAGTCTAAATGCCTGTTCTCAACAAAAAGAAGAGGAAGTAACTACAACAGTTCCTCCTACTCCAACACCAGTGTTAAAAGATATTTTTTTGGCTGACCCAACTATCTTTTATAATGAAGGCACTTATTATTTATATGGAACAACAACAGGAAACACTCCACTAAACGGGGAAGGATTTCAGGTTTATACCTCGACCGATCAAAAAAATTGGAAAGGCCCCGTTGGTGCTCAGGGAGGTCTTGCCCTGAAAAAAGGGGAAGCATTTGGTTCACAAGGATTTTGGGCTCCTCAAATACTGAAATACAATAATCAGTTTTACATGATGTATACTGCTAATGAAAATATTGCAGTGGCAACAAGCAATAGCCCGCTTGGTCCTTTCATAAATACTTCTAAAGAACCATTAGCTGCATCTGTTAAACAAATTGACCCCTTTGTTTTTATAGATGATGATGGAAAAAAATATCTGTATCATGTTAGACTTACCAATGGAAACCGAATTTTTGTAGCCGAATTAAATGACGATTTATTGAGTATTAAAACTGAAACGCTTACAGAATGTATCGCCGCAGAACTGCAATGGGAAAACACCCAAAATGTAAACTGGCCAGTTGCAGAAGGCCCTACAGTATTGAAAAAAGACGGTTTGTATTATTTAATTTATTCAGCAAATGATTTTAGAAATCCTGAATATGCCGTTGGATATGCAACCAGTAAAAGTCCTTTGGGACCTTGGAAAAAATCAACAGCGAATCCTATAATTTCACGAAATTTATTAAAAATAAATGGTCCAGGTCACGGTGACTTATTTTTAGACAAAGACAACCAATGGCAGTATGTACTTCATACCCATTATAGTATTACAAATGAAGCCCCAAGAAAGGCAGCAATCATTGAAATGAATTTTATTCAAAAAGAAAATGAATTGCAATTAGAAGCAAAAAAGGATAGTTTTCGATTTTTGAAAACCAATCAATAATAGTTCTAAAACTCTATTTTAGCTGTTAGATGATCTATTTGATATCCCCAATATCAGCTTATTTTATTCAATTTATCGTCAAGATATGAATAATCCTTGAGGTACCAGAAACAAAAAAAGAAGCCGTCTCAAAAAAAATTTGAGACGTTTTTTTTAATCACTTTCTTTGCAAATTTCTTAAAAACTAGTCGGTTATTAATTAAAAAACCTTCATTATCAATATTTTATATATAACTCCATAAATCTTCTATCAGGGTCAATTACGATTACATTCATTTCCGTATATTTCAGGTTGTTTTCTGTTCCTAAATTGTCGAAGTATATTGTTTTGGAGTCAGATTGATATAGTTTGTTTTTGCTGTATTCCTAAAATTTTAAGTACAATTTAATAATTGGAATTTGTATATAAAATGTAGTTAACACCTAAAAGAATATGAACATTTAAGCGAATATTTTTAAAATTGTACCATTCGTCTTTTCTAATCCAAGGTGACGGAAGGTTTTTTGTAGAAGGATCATTTTTATCAAATACAATAACATTTCCAATTTGGGGGTCAGGATGGTTAGTAAAAACCGCACCAACCAAATCGCCAAACCAAGGCCATTCTTTTTCGGATGCTGATGCGGAATGAATACCAACAAAGCCTCCACCAGATCTAATATATTTTTGAAAACTTAACTTCTGAACCGAATCTAAAAGATTCCCGCTCGTACTAAGAAAAATTACCGCATCGTACTTTGATAGATTTTCCTCAGAAAATGCATTGGACATTGTAGTCGTGTCCACTCCAAAATCATTTTCTTTCCCCATTTTCTGAATTGCCTTAACACCTTCTAATATAGATTCATGATGATATCTCACCGTTTTAGTAAATACAAGGACTCTTTCTTTCGTTTGAATCTGGTATCCGCATAAAACTGTACAAACCATAATTACAAGAAATATTTTTTTCATTTGCTTAAAGGATTAATTAAAACCCAAAACTATCTTATCATCAACAACCCAAGTAATGTTTTTTTAACGAAAACAAATACTATTTTTTATGGAAGAGTAATTTTAAGTATATACTATATAATTTTGAATAAAAAAGAAAAAAATCATGAATAGAAAAGATGCTATTTATCGCATAGCCATTATACTTGGAAGTACGTTAATAAGTCCACAGATTTTTTTAACTTCATGTCATGGAAACTCACAAATAATTGACGATGAAGCAACTATTAATACATTTAATGAAATAGCTGGCATTATTATTCCTAAAACAGATACTCCTAGTGCTAAGGAAATTAATGTTGCTCCAGTAGCTATAAGTATACTTAAAGATTGTTATTCGGATGAAATTCAAAAATTGTTTAAGGATGGTTTAGACACAATTAACCAAATGGCAGATAAAATTTATGGTAACAAGTTTATTCAAATCTCCGAAACTAATCAAAAAACATTAATTGGAAAAATAGCTACAGAAGAAAGAGCCCATACAAATTCTATTACCCCTCATTATTTCAAATTAATGAAAGAATTAATTCTTTTGAGTTATTTCACATCTGAAATTGGAGCAACACAAGCTTTAAGATATTTACCTGTTCCTGGAAAATTTATAGGAGACTACCCTTATAAAAAGGGAGATAAAGCTTGGGCAACTACTTAAAATATACTACCCTAAATTTGCACAATTGATTAATAACGATATATTATATTTCCACCTTATGTATTGACTAAACCTTTGCACAACTCGCAACGCCTGATTAAACAAAATGAGGACGGCAGTATTATTATACATCTTTTTATTATTCCAAATTATGAGTTGGAGCGCATTTTATTGGGGTTTGGAAATGGACTTGAGGTCATACGTCCAGAAATTTTCAGGGAACGAATGAGGAGTATTATGGAAAAACCGGTCAAATTGACCACCAGTTTCCAGTGTAAATTGACCATCAGTTCCGGAGCAAACTGACCACCACTTTCCAGTTCAAATTGACCACCT
>NCET01000267.1:0-2320 GCA_002280815.1 Flavobacteriales bacterium 32-34-25
TGGGGTTCTGAAAAAACCTGGTTGGGTGGAGATATTCGTTATGCGCATGGTTCTCATGGAGTAGATGGAGGTGGAGTAGTTTCTTCTGATGATGATGCAGGTGGAAAAGTGCATTCTCGTAATTTAGAAAATCCTTTGGCAGCTGTTCAAATGGGATTGATTTATGTAAATCCTGAAGGACCAGACGGAAATCCAGATCCTGTTTTAGCGGCTCATGATATTAGAGATACTTTTGGTCGTATGGCAATGAATGATGAGGAAACAGTAGCGTTAATTGCTGGTGGTCATACATTTGGTAAAGCACACGGAGCGGCTTCTACGGATCATGTGGGTAAAGAACCAGAAGCTTCTGGAATTGAAGAACTAGGTTTTGGATGGAGTAATAGTTTTGGAACTGGTAAAGGTGCTGATACTATTAGTTCAGGGCTTGAAGTTACCTGGACTAGCAAACCAACAGAGTGGACTAATTTATTTTTCGAATATTTATTAGATTTCGAATGGGAATTGACAAAAAGTCCTGCAGGTGCGCATCAATGGGTGGCTAAAAATGTTGGTGCAATTACTCCAGATGCACACGATCCAAGCAAAATGCATCAGCCAACGATGTTAACAACCGATTTATCTTTACGATTTGATCCTGAGTATGCTAAAATATCAAAAAGATTCCGTGATAATCCAGATCAATTTGCTGATGCTTTCGCAAAAGCCTGGTTCAAATTAACACATCGTGACATGGGACCACGTGAGCGCTATTTAGGCCCAGACGTTCCTCAGGAAGTGTTTACATGGCAAGATCCAATTCCTGCTGTAAATCATGAATTGATAGATGCTAATGATGCTGATGTTTTAAAATCTCAAATTTTAGGATTAGGATTTTCGGTTTCAGAATTAGTAGCAACTGCCTGGGCTTCGGCATCCACTTTTAGAGGTTCTGATAAACGTGGTGGAGCCAATGGAGCACGCATTCGATTAGAGCCACAAAAAAATTGGGAAGTCAATAATCCTGTTCAATTGAGTAAGGTTTTAGCAGGTTTAGAAGAAATTCAAAGTAAATTTAATAACGCAAATGGATCTAAAAAAGTTTCTATTGCGGATTTAATTGTGTTAGCGGGTAATGTTGCTGTTGAAAAAGCCGCAGCTGATGCTGGAACAAATGTAACGGTACCATTTGCAGCAGGTCGTGCAGATGCTACTCAAGAACAAACAGATATTGAATCGGTTGGGTTTTTAGAGCCAATTGCTGATGGTTTTAGAAATTATAGAAAAAATAAAAGTGCTGTTTCTACTGAAGAATTATTAATTGATAAAGCGCAATTGCTAACCTTAACTTCTCCTGAATTAACGGTTTTAATAGGTGGTTTGAGAGTTTTGGATACCAATTTTGATGGATCTAAAAGTGGTGTGTTAACCAATCGTCCGGGACAATTAACGACAGATTTCTTTGTTAATTTGTTAGACATGGGAACGGCTTGGAAAGCAATGGATGAAAGTAAAGAAATTTATATTGGAACAGACCGTAAAACTGGTCAACCAAAATGGACTGGAACTCGTGTGGATTTAGTATTTGGTTCTAACTCTGAGTTGAGAGCTATTGCTGAAGTGTATGCCAGTGCTGATGCTCATCATAAATTTGTGAAAGATTTTGTGGCAGCATGGAATAAAGTAATGAATTTAGATCGTTTTTAATTTGGTTTAACTTTAATATTCAAAATAAAAAATCCCGTCTCACCTTAAAACGAGACGGGATTTTTGTTGTAATTCCAACTCAGAATTGAGTTAGACTATTTTATAAATTTTGGTAATATCTTTTAATATTTCGTCAAAATCGATTTTCAAATCAATTAATTCTCCAGAATGAATATCAAAAACCCAACCGTAAACTTTTAGATTTCGTTCGCTGTTTGCTTTTTGAACTTCGGCAGTTTTAATTACATTAATACATTGTTCCTGTACGTTCAATTCAACCAGTCTTTTGTATTTTTCTCCTTCATCGGTAATAGAATCCAGTTCTTCTCTGTGAATTCTATATACGTCTCTAATGTTTCTCAACCAAGGATTTAAAATTCCTAAATCGGATTGTTGCATAGCAGCCAAAACACCACCACAACCATAATGTCCACAAACCACAATATGATTTACTTTTAAGTGACTCACTGCATAATTGATAACAGACATCGAATTCAAGTCGGTATTAGGAACCATATTGGCAATGTTTCTGTGGACAAAAACTTCGCCTGGCTGTAAACCCATTACTTCTTCGGCAGTTACACGGCTGTCAGCACAACCAATGTAAAGAATTTCAGGAGCTTGTCCAGCACCT
>NCET01000267.1:2325-6591 GCA_002280815.1 Flavobacteriales bacterium 32-34-25
ACAAAAACTTCGCCTGGCTGTAAACCCATTACTTCTTCGGCAGTTACACGGCTGTCAGCACAACCAATGTAAAGAATTTCAGGAGCTTGTCCAGCACCTAATTTGTCAAAATAAGTTGAATCAGCTTGAAGTTGTTTAGCAATCCATTTTTTATTGTTTTCAAAAATTTGTTTGATATCCATGTTTTGTTTTTTATTTCAAATATAGTATGTAATTCTAATGAAAAAAAGAGTACTAATGTTATCTCACAAAAATGATCTAAGTTTTTATATTGCTGTTTGAAAGTGTTAGGAATTTATTGTTGACTAAAATATATTCAATATAAATTAGCTTTTTGTATTCTAAAAACAGGCTTATAGTTTGAGCTTTCAGGATATATTTTGCAATCTTTGAACTCAAAAAAAAGCTATATGAGTAAGACAAAAGTAATAATCAATAATAATGGTTCAATAAAAATTGAAGGTGATTTCGAAATTATGGACTGTGATGGAAATGTTTACGGATTAGAAGGAAGAACAGCTTTAGGGCTTTGCCGTTGTGGATTATCTTCTAACAAACCTTTTTGTGATGGTTCGCACCGCAATAATTTTGCACATGAACCTAAGGCATTTGATTTGCCACCAATGAAAAAATAAAAATTCACATTATAAAAAAAGCTGCATATTCTAAAATAGAAATGCAGCTTTTTTTGTTGAAAAATTAAAACAATTTATCCTTCAATTTTCGCACTTAGTTCAAACCAGCGTTCTTCTTTGGTTTCCATCTTAGAGATAATATTTTCTAATTCTTTCGCTTTTTTCTCAATGTCAGCATCAGCTATTTTTCCTTCTGAGAATAATTGTTCGATTTTAGTTTTTTCAATTTCTAAATCTTTAATTTCTTTCTCAATTTTTTGATATTCTTTTTGTTCGTTAAAAGTCAAGTTTCCAGTTGGATTTTTTTGTTTCCATTCCTTTTTCTCTGTTTTATTGTCTTCTTTTTGCGCTACATCGCTACTGTCTTCATAGCTTCTAAAATCAGAGTAGTTTCCGGGGAAAGTTTCAATTTCACCTTGTCCTCTAAAAACAAATAATTGATCCACAATTTTATCCATGAAATACCTATCGTGAGAAACGACCAATAAACAACCAGGATAATCCATCAAGAAACTTTCCAGAACGTTTAATGTTACGATATCCAAATCGTTCGTAGGCTCATCCAGAATCAAGAAGTTTGGATTCTGAATCAAAACGGTACATAAATACAAACGTTTTAGTTCGCCACCACTCAATCGGTCTACAAAATCATATTGTTTTTTAGAGTCAAAAAGGAAACGCTCTAATAATTGTGAGGCAGAAATTAATCGTCCTTTCATTAGCGGAATAAATTCTCCATATTCTTTAATCACATCTATAACACGTTGTCCCGGTTTTGGATTAATTCCGCTTTGTGTATAATAACCCACTTTTATGGTTTCGCCAATCACAACTCTACCGCTATCAAGAGGTAAAGTTCCTGTTACCAAATTTAAGAAAGTTGATTTTCCAGTTCCGTTTTTACCAATAATTCCAATACGTTCTCCGGGTTGAAAGTCAAAACTAAATTCATCTAAAATTACGTGATCCTTGAATTTCTTAGAAATTTTATGAAGCTCGATAATCTTGCTTCCCATGCGTTCCATGTTGATTTCCAGTTCTACTTTGTTTTCTTTACGACGACTTTGTGCTTTTTCTTTGATAACGTAAAAATCATCCTGACGTGATTTAGATTTGGTTGTTCTCGCTTTAGGCTGACGACGCATCCATTCTAATTCTTTTACGAATAAGTTTTGGGCTTTGTCTACACTGGCATTTTCAGAAGCAATGCGCTCTTCTTTTTTCTCTAAATAATAAGAGTAATTCCCTTTGTATTGGTATATTTTTCCGTTGTCCAATTCTATGATTTCGTTACACACACGCTCTAAAAAGAAACGGTCGTGTGTCACCATAAACAAGGTAATATTTTCTTTAGCAAAATAAGACTCTAACCATTCGATCATCTCTAAATCCAAGTGGTTCGTAGGTTCATCCAGAATCAATAAATCGGGACGATTAATCAAGATGATAGCTAGAGAAAGACGTTTTTTTTGTCCTCCAGATAGATTCTTTACTTTTAGTTTAAAATCTTCTAACTTTAATTTGAATAAAATTTGTTTGTATTGGGTTTCAAAATCCCAGGCATTGTGCTGATCCATGCCGTCAAAAGCTTTTTGATACGCTTCTTCGTCTTCAGGATTTTCTAATGCTTTTTCGTAAGCTTCAATAATTTTTAAAGTTTCATTGTCCGATGCAAAAATGCTTTCCTCAATCGTCAATTCGTCTTGTAAATTATTGTCTTGAGAAAGAAATGCCATTCGGATGCTTTTACGCAAGATAACTTGTCCTGTATCTGGTTCGTCAAAACCATTAATAATGTTCATTATTGTTGTTTTTCCCGAACCATTTTTGGCTATAAAGGCAATTTTTTGGTCTTTGTTAATTCCAAAAGAAATGTTTTCAAAAAGGGTTCTTTCTCCAAAAGATTTGGATATATTTTCGACAGATAAATAATTCACAGCTGTAATTTTTTTGGCAAAAGTAAGCTATTAAATGACTAATTGCGAATTGTTTGTTTTAATCCGTTTTCAAATCATCAAGATATTGGGATAAATAGCTGCTTAAATCGAAATGATGAATTTGCTGCGGATTATTAGCAATAGGTTTTTTAATGAAAGATTCGTTTGTTAAATAGAATAATTTTCCATCTTGGGTTGCAATTCCTTCAATCTGATGAAACCAGAGACGAAGTTTGAATTCTCGTTTATTTCCAGATAAAAAATCGTGGTTTTTAAAATCGTATAAAAGATAAATGAATGTTTTTCCTTTTTTAGAATAACCGCAAAGTGCCATTAGTTTTTTATCTTCTAAATAGGTTGCACCAGTAACCAATCCTCTCACATTAAGAGTTTCTTTGTATTGAGCAATATGTTTTCCATGATTTTTAGGCAATACATAAATATTGGTTTTCTTTTCCTTCCATTGTTTGCTAAACAAATAAATACTGTCTTTAGAAACTATAAAAGCTTCACAATCAAAGTTCGTTTTATTAGGTTTCGCTTGAGAAAAATCAGTTTGATCAGAATAAGAAAACGAAATGGTATCAATTATGGGAGCATTCAGTAAGAAAGATTTTTTTTCGATTCTTAAGATATGTAAATTGCTGCGATTGCCTCGATAATTATTACCAAAATCGCCCACATATATGTAGCTGCTATCTTGAGAAATGGCTTCCCAATCGGTATTTATTACTTTTTCGAGTTTGATTTTCTTTTTACTTTCACCTAAAGTATCTAATCCATAAATGTGGGTGTCAGTATCATCATTGTGCGTCCATAGTAAATTATCAAATGCAATTAAACCTGAAGTTTCTACAACATCGCTACTCAGTTTGTTTGAAAAAAAAGGCTTTAGTTTTTTATTCTTGTATTTACAACTTCCATCATTAATAGTTGCTTTTGGATTGTAGTTTTTTGACAAAGGATCCGTACAACCTGAAATTTGAGATTGGATTTGGCTAATTGAAAATAGAAAAAATAATAAGAAAGCTTTTTTCAATGGATACAATAATTTAGGAATTGGTTCTTTATTATACTTCAAAAGTAAGCGATTTTTATGGATTGATTATTTAAGGATTGCAATACGAGCTTTATTGTTTTTAAAAAAATGCCTATTTTTAAAGATGAAAAATTAAAATACTGACGTTTTACTATAGTTACAGAATCGATTTGAGTTAATTTATTGTAAAAAATAATCGGTTTGTACACTTGTTTTTTTGTCGAATTGGTAAAATACCATGTATTTAGGATTTGATTTTTATTAATAAGTATATTATTGTTTTGAAAATGAGTTGCTTGTTATAATTAATATAGGAAAGCTACATTTAATATAATTTATGTTTTAAGAATTTAGTAATTTCGCAAACAGAAATTAAAAAACTACCTTTTGGGTTAACAATATGGCAAGATTCGAATTAAAGCTTCCAAGAATGGGAGAAAGTGTCGCAGAAGCAACCATTACAAACTGGTTGAAACAAGTAGGCGATAAAATTGAAGCCGATGAGGCAGTGCTGGAAGTTGCTACCGACAAAGTGGATAGTGAAGTACCTAGTGAAGTTTCGGGTGTTTTAGTAGAACAATTGTTTTCAAAAGATGATTTGGTTGAGGTAGGACAAACTATTGCAATCATTGAAACAGAAGGAGAGGATGAAGAT
>NCET01000268.1 GCA_002280815.1 Flavobacteriales bacterium 32-34-25
TTTGGCGGATTAATTGGCGAAGACCGAAATCCAGCAAGATTTTTAGCTGGAAAGGAAAATGTTCCCAATCCCGAAGCGCCAATAAATTTAATTCATCTGGAAGATTGCATTGGAATTATCCAAAAAATTATAGCTACTAATTCTTGGAATACCACCTTGAATGCCGTAACACCTTTTCATCCGACTAGAAAAGAATATTATACCCAAAAATCAATTGCCGAAAATTTAGTTCCGCCGACATTCAACCACGAAATCCCATCTATTGGAAAAACGATTTTGAGCGATTATTTGATCCAAAAACTAAATTACACTTTTACTAAAACCGATTTGTAGTGATTCAGAAATTCAAAACCGCTGCTTCGACCAGAATAAATGCTATTGGATTACCTGTTTTAGCACTTATTTGGGTTGGATTTTTTTGGGGAACTACTTGGATTGCTTCCAAAGAGGGCGTGCGTTACATTCCAGGAATTCAAATGGCGGCTATTCGTCAATTTATTGCGGGATCACTTTATATTGTATTTTTTTTGTTTACCAAAGCCGCTTGGCCCAAAGGCAAACAATGGAACACGATTGTAATTCTTGCCATCCTCAATTTCACATTAAGTAACGGTTTGAGTACCGCTGGCGTAAAATACATCAGTAGCGGACTTGGAGCCATTATTGCTGCTATTTTCCCTATTTGGATTGTTATTATTTCATTTTTTAGAGGCGAACGAATTGCTCAATTAGCCGTAATTGGTGTTTTTGTTAGCTTCGGCGGAGTTTGTGTCATCTTTTACGAATACTTGTCTGACTTCCTGATTCCCGAATTTAGACTTGGAATTTTCCTGTCGGTTTTAGCAACTATTACCTGGGCTTTTGGAACTTTGTACACTAAGAAAAAAGCAGCATCTTACAATCCGTATTACAGCTTAGGATTCCAAATGTTTATTTCAAGTATTCTTTTATTTGCATACAATGGCGCAACAGGAATTTCGGTTAGTTTGAGCGAAATTCCTTTAGACACTTGGCTTGCCATAGCCTATTTGGTTGTAGTGGGTTCTCTGATAACTTTTACCATTTTCATTTATTCGTTGCAACACCTTCCGCCAGAAGTCAGTAGTATTTATGCTTATATGAATCCAGTAGTTGCCGTGCTTTTAGGTTCAATTATTTTTGGCGAAGCGCTGAGTATTTCCATTGCATTGGGAGGAATTGTCACTTTATTTGGTCTGTATTTAGTCAATCGATCTTTGAGAAAAAGCCGTAAAAAAACAAACATTTTAATTAAGTAAAGCTTCCTGATTTCCAATACAGTTTTTGTATTTTTGCAAAAAAAATTCATGAAATCTGTTTTATACAAATACCGAATTTTCATTGGTATCTTTCTTATTTTTTCGGCAATTACGCTTAGTCTTTTTTATAATGCTTTGAAACCTCAAAAAATGCTTCCTATTTACAATCCTGCCGATGTAAATCCGGAATTAGTAGATAGCACCATTCAATATGTGAGCAAATACCATACGATTGCTGATTTTTCGTTTACCAATCAAAACGGAAAAACCATCACTCAAAAAGATTACGAAGGAAAAATATACGTAGCTGATTTTTTCTTTACTACTTGTGGTACCATTTGCCCAAAAATGACCACTAATTTAGTTGAAGTTCAAAAAGCCATTATCAATAATCCTAAAGTAATGTTGCTTTCGCATACTGTTTTTCCCGAGGTGGATAGTGTAGCCGTTTTAAAAACTTATGCTTTAGAACATGGCGTTGTAGACAGCAAATGGAACTTGGTTACAGGAGATAAAAAAGAAATTTATGCTATGGCAAGAAAGTCCTATTTAGCTGTAAAAATGGGGAAACCAAGCGAATTATATGACATGGTACATACTGAAAATTTTGTTCTAGTCGATGCTAAAAGAAGAGTTCGTGGTTTTTATGACGGAACTAAAAAAGAAGAAATTCAAAAACTAATTGAAGACATTGAGTTTTTGAGCAATGAAAAATAATCTATTCAAAAAAATACATCAATCAAAAACAGTCTGTTTTATACTTTAATTAACGCTGATTAAAAGCATAAAACTGGCAATTATAATTTAAATTAGCAATTTAATATGTATTTTTGCAATCTTAATTCAATCTAAATAAGCCTTGCGTACCACTATAAATTCCTTAAAAAAAAACGAAAAAGCAATTATCAAAGATTTTGATATTGACATCATTCCGTTAAAGTTACTCGAAATGGGTTGCTTGCCTGGAAATATTGTCGAGTTACTTCAAATTGCTCCTTTTGGAGATCCATTGTACTTAGATGTCAATGGTTCTCATGTAGCCATTCGTATAGAAACCGCTAAAGAAATTGAAGTAGAACTTATCAAAACTGCGCTTTAATGATTCATCAAAATATTAACGTAGCTTTAATTGGAAATCCCAATGTAGGGAAAACATCGGTTTTTAACCAATTGACTGGTTTGAACCAACAGGTAGGAAACTATCCTGGAATAACGGTGGAGAAAAAAATAGGTTTTTGCAAATTACCTCATAATATCAAAGCGAATATTCTAGATTTGCCTGGAACTTATAGTTTGAATGCCAGTTCGATGGACGAAAGTGTAGTTATCGAATTGTTGCTAAACAAAAACGATAAATTATATCCAGACGTAGCCATTGTGGTTACTGAAGTGGAGAATTTGAAACGAAATTTGCTGCTTTACACCCAAATAAAAGACCTTGAAATCCCAACAATTCTAGTCATTAATATGGCGGATCGAATGGAAACCAAAGGGATTACACTGGATATTCCGTTTCTTGAAGAACAATTGAAAACTAAAATTGCTTTAGTAAGTTCCCGAAAAGGATCAGGAATTGAAGAATTAAAAGAATTAATTGTTTCTTACAAAACCATTCCACACGAACCCTGTTTGAATGCTTCAGTAATTGACACGGAATACTTCCAAAATTTACAACAAGCATTTCCAAATCAGTTGTTGTACAAATTATGGTTGGTTATTACACAGGATGTTAACTTTTCGAATTTAGATCGAAATGAAATCCGAAGTACGTTTACCAAATCACATTCGGAACTAAAACGTTTACAACAAAAAGAAACCATAAAAAGATATCAATTTCTCAATGATGTTTTAAAAGAAGGTTTAAAAGTTGATGCTACTACAGCAACCGATTTTAGAACCAAATTAGATAATGTTCTAACACACAAATTTTGGGGTTATTTCATTTTCTTGGCTATCCTATTTGTCATTTTCCAATCGATATTTAGCTGGTCAACCATTCCGATGGATTTTATTGACGGTACTTTTGCAGCTTTGAGCAGTTGGACTGCCGAAGAATTACCAAGCGGTTGCCTTTTTATTTCTGTTTATTTCCATTCTGGAAGAAAGCGGTTATATGAGTCGTGTGGTTTTTTTGATGGATAAAATCATGCGCCGTTTTGGACTTTCAGGGAAAAGTGTGGTGCCTTTAATCTCAGGAACTGCCTGTGCTATCCCAGCAATTATGGCTACCAGAAATATCGAAAACTGGAAAGAACGTCTCATTACAATTTTGGTAACACCATTCACAACTTGCTCAGCGAGATTGCCTGTTTATGCTATTATTATTGCTTTGGTAATTCCTAACGAACGTGTTTTCGGGATTTTAAACATGCAGGGATTATCGTTAATGTTACTGTACCTTTTAGGATTTGGAACAGCTATTTTATCCGCATATATTTTGAATAAAATATTAAAGCTAGAAAACAAAACCTATTTTGTGGTCGAAATGCCAAGTTATAAATTACCGCTTTTCAAAAACGTTGGAATCAATGTGGTCGAAAAAACAAAAGCATTCGTCGTGGGCGCTGGTAAAATCATTTTGGCAATATCCATTATTTTATGGTTTTTAGCTTCTTACGGACCTGGAAAAGATTTCAACGAAGCCGAAGCCATTGTAAAAGAAAGAACAATTGCAAAACCTTTAAATGAAACTGAATTCGAAAATGCCGTAGCTTCTCAAAAACTGGAGAATTCGTATATCGGGATTATGGGTAAGGCTATCGAACCAGCCATTTCTCCATTAGGATACGATTGGAAAATTGGAATTGCTATCATCAGTTCGTTTGCTGCGAGAGAAGTTTTTGTGGGTACTTTAGCCACCATTTACAGTGTTGGAAGCAGCGATAATGAAGATACCATAAAGAACAAAATGGCAGCCGAAGTGCATCCTGAAACGGGTGAAAAAGTATTCAATTTTGCTTCTGGAATTTCATTGATGCTTTTTTATGCTTTTGCCATGCAATGTGCCAGTACATTGGCCATCACTAAAAAAGAAACCAACAGCTGGAAATGGCCAACAATGCAATTAGTTTTAATGAGTGCATTTGCCTATACAACAGCATTAATAGCGTATCAAATTCTAAAATAAATAGAGATGTTTCAACAAATCATTGCCTTTCTTATTCTTGGTGTTGCAGTTATTTATCTTTTTAAGAAATTCTTTTTAAAGAACAAGAAAAAAGATAAGAATTGCGGAGGCGGTGATTGCGGTTGTCATTAAAATACAATGACTTATATGGTTTCTTCAATTTACCATATAAGTCATTTAAGTTTTAAATATTTTCTAAAGAAGCAACTTTAAGTTAATATAAGTTGAATTACTAACTCAGCTTTACAAAAAGATTACTGGCTATTTTATTGGAAACATTCAGGTAATTTTCATTTACTTTAATTCGAAGCGAAAGATCAAAACTTTCTTTTCCCAGAATTTCAATTGCTGAACCCAAAGCAATTCCTTGTTTGTCCAGGTATTTTAAAAACTCCGAAGAAGTATCTTTTACACCTACACATATTCCGTTTTGCCCTTCGGCTAAGTCGGAAAGCAATTGTTTGTCGATTTTAGGAAGTTGGCCTTGCGCATTTGGAATAGGATCTCCGTGCGGATCTTCGGTAGGATTTCCTAAAAAATCATCTAGTTTATTAATGAGTTTTTCGGATTTTATGTGTTCTAATTGTTCGGCAATATCATGAACCTCATCCCATGAAAAATCTAGTTTTTCTACCAAAAAAACTTCCCACAAACGATGCTTTCTCACAATCATTTTAGCAGCTAATTTTCCGTTTTCAGTCAAAGAAACGCCTTGGTATTTTTTGTAATTGACTAAATCTTTTTCGGCCAATTTTTTAAGCATATCCGTTACCGAAGAGGCTTTCGTTTCCATCATTTCAGCAATAGCATTGGTACTTACTTCAGCATCAAATGAAGCTGTTAAATGATATATTGCTTTAAGGTAATTTTCTTCTGAAAAAGTCATTTAGTATATAAATTATAACTCTGTCAGGGTTTAGAACCCTGACAGAGTTATGTTAATTTTAATTTTTAACAATCAACAAAGGTATCGAAATTTTATGTCTTAATTTATCGACTGTAGTACCAAAAACCAAATCTTTAAAGCCGGTATGACCGTGAGTTCCCATCACTAAAACATCAAAATCGCCTTTATTTATTACAGCAGGAATCACTTTATTGGGTTTTCCAAAACCAAGTTCGGTTTCTACATTAAATCCTTTTTTCGAAAGCATTTCTTTGTATTCTAACAATAGTTTTTCGTCAATACTAGTTTCATGATCATCAATATTTTCTCCATAAACCATCGCTCCTACGGTTTCTACCACGTGAATCAAAGTATATTTGGCATCCATTCCTCCCAATTCAAAAGCACTATTTAAAGCAATTTCATCGGCATCTGAAAAATCAACTGAAACAGCAATATTCTTTTTGACATAACTTTCTGATTTTGAAAAATGCAGCTTTAAGTTGTGCGGCGAATGGTTTTGAATACCCTGTTTTGCCTTGGTAACAAAAGGTTTAAAAACAATATAAAGCAACAATCCCAAAAAGAAAAACGCCAATGGAACCACCGTAAGCCACAATACAATTGGATTTTCAGAAACTTCAAGCCAACCCGTTATTTCGTTGTAAACTAATTTGGCATTCAACGAAACAATAATAGTTGCAATAATCCAGGCGGCAACCTGAGTTGTTTTCGAGACATGGAATCCTTTCATTTTTGATTTATCACTCACAAAATGTATCAACGGAATAATGGCAAAACCGAGCTGTAAACTCAAAATCACCTGACTTAAAATCAATAATTTTCCAGTTACGCTTTCGCCATAAATTAGAATTACAATTACGGCAGGAACAATCGCAATTAATCGCGTGATGATTCTTCTTACCCAAGGTTGGATTCTTAAATTCAAATAGCCTTCCATCACGATTTGACCAGCCAAAGTTCCCGTTATCGTAGAACTCTGTCCCGCAGCAATTAAGGCAACGGCGAATAAAATAGGCGCCCATTTAGTCCCTAAAAGCGGTTGCAAAAACTGATGTGCATCCTGAATTTCGGCTACTTCAAACATGCCGTTTTTATAAAATGTGGCTGCTGCCAATATTAAAATAGCAGCATTTACTAAGAAAGCCAAATTCAAAGCAATAGTCGAATCGATAAAATTATATTTCAAAGCTTGTTTGATTCCTGCTGCTGATCGGTCGAATTTTCGGGTTTGTACCAATGAGGAATGCAGGTACAAATTGTGTGGCATTACCGTTGCACCAATAATTCCAATGGCAATATACAAAGCTGCTTCGGTAGGAATAGAAGGAATCAAACCATAAATTACTTTATCCAGTTCTGGTTCGGCAAAAATCATTTCGAAAACAAAAGAAAAACCAATAATAGCTACTAATACAATAATAAAAGCTTCCATTTTTCGAATGCCTTTATTGATTAAAAAAAGCAATAAAAAAGTATCTAAAACGGTGATTATAACCCCTTCGATAAGCGGAATATCAAACAATAAATTAATCCCGATTGCCATTCCTAAAACCTCAGCCAAATCGCAGGCTGCAATAGCAATTTCGGCTAGAAAATAAAGGATATAATTAATAGGTTTCGAATAAGTTTCCCTCGAAGCCTGAGCCAAATCACGTTGGGTAACAATTCCGAGTCTTGCACTTAAACTTTGCAACAGCAATGCCATTAAATTACTCATCAATAAAACCCAAAGTAAGGAATAACCAAACTGGCTTCCTCCTGCAATATCAGTCGCCCAGTTTCCTGGATCCATGTAACCCACACTTACCAAATAAGCGGGGCCAAAAAAGGCTAATATTTTTCTAAAAATGGATGTTTTATTCTGCGTCGAAACCGACTGATGAACTTCTTCAAGTGATTTTCCCATTGTATATTCTAACTGATTGAGGCAAATATAATTATATTTTTTTGTTAATTGAAATATAATTTTTAGATTTGCCTAAATTTAATTTAATAGTTGTGAAAAAATATATTTGCCTAATTCTAATTTCATCTTTTTCTTTTCTTTTACCTACTCTCCTATTTGCTCAAACAAGCA
>NCET01000585.1 GCA_002280815.1 Flavobacteriales bacterium 32-34-25
TCAGCACCTTCAACAGCGTTGAAATAGGCTTTTTCTTTGAAACCAAAAATTCCAGCAAATAGAGTATTTGGGAACGTTTTGATGTGTGTGTTGTATGGTTTTACCGCTTCGTTAAAACGAGTTCTGGCGGTTAAAATTTGGTTTTCAGTACTAGCCAATTCGTCTTGTAATTTCAAGAAATTTTGGTTGGCTTTCAAATCAGGATATTTTTCTACCGTGATTAATAAACGAGACAAAGAACTGCTTAAGCCACTTTGAGCTGAGTTGAATGCAGCCAATTGTTCTGGTGTAATATTAGTAGGGTCAATTGTAGTTTGAGTAGCCTTAGCACGAGCCTCGATAACAGCAGTTAAAGTACTTTTTTCAAAATCAGCTGCACCTTTTACTGTGTTTACTAAGTTTCCAATTAAGTCATTACGTCTTTGATAAGAAGTTTGCACATCTCCCCAAGATTGTTCTACATCTTGACCTAAAGTCACTGCGGTGTTGTTGATTCCTTTAACCCAGCTATAACCTCCAATAACGATAACAGCTAAAATAATCCAAGGTAAAAATTTTTTAAAATCCATGTTTCTGTTTAATTTAAAGTTTAATATTTATTGTTTTAATTTAAAGTTTAATATTTATTGTTTTAATTTATTTATTTCAAAATTGCTATTGACTAAAGTTCATTTTTAATATTAGTCAACTGTACTTTGATGGCTTCCAGTTTACTGATAATTTCAAATTTATCTAAGGTTTTCTTTTGTCCTTCTTTCAAATGGGTTTTAGCACCTTCTAGCGTGAATCCTCTTTCTTTAACCAAATGGTAAATGAGTTGAAGGTTTTTGATGTCTTCCGGAGTAAACATTCTGTTTCCTTTGGCATTCTTTTTAGGTTTGAGAATATCAAATTCGCTATCCCAAAAACGAATCAGCGACGCATTAACGTCAAAGGCTTTTGCCACTTCGCCGATGCTGTAATATCTTTTGCCAGGTTGTAAATCTATTTGCATTTTTATTGTTTTTTTAGTCCGTAGTAACTAGTTCCTAGTTTTTTTTAGTTAGTTTCTTGTTTTCTCTACTTTCTATATTCTGTTTTCTATATTGAATTACTTAATTTGTCATCTAATTTACCAATCAAAAGGACTAATCACTAAGGACTAGGTACTGAGTACTAAAAACTAATCCAAAGACTGATTCTCTTGATTAGCCAGTTTTGAAATAGCAACGTATTCAGCCGCCGAAATATTACCATAATAAAAATTAAGAGGATTGACTACTCGACCATCTTTGTGCACTTCATAATGTAAATGTGGTGCTTCCGACCGTCCAGTGCTTCCCACATAACCAATAATATCTCCACGTTTGATGCGCTGTCCTGCTCTACAATTGTATTTACTTAAGTGCGCATACAAAGTTTCGTATCCATAACCATGCCTAATCACAATATGATTTCCATAACCA
>NCET01000007.1 GCA_002280815.1 Flavobacteriales bacterium 32-34-25
AATAATTTTAGCGAATTACTTTGACTGTTTTGGAGAGAATTTAGAAACTGTTTTAGCTTTACCAGTTCATACGCTACACTTGGATTTGGTACGTTGTTCTTCACAACTGGATGATATTTTAGATTCAGGAAAATTAGCTGACAACGTAAATCTTTCCCTTGGAGTGGTTGACGGAAGAAACATTTGGAAAAATGATTTCAAAAAATCTTTGGCAACCATTAAAAAAGCGACTGATGCTTTGGGTAATGATCGAATTTTGATTGCACCGTCTTGTTCATTGATTCACAGTCCGTGTGATTTAGATTTGGAAACTAACGATGCAACATTAACGCCTGAAATCAAGCAATGGCTGGCTTTTGCTAAACAAAAAATAGAAGAAATTATATTGCTTCAAAATTTTGCTTTAGATGAAGTAAGTTTAGTAGATTCTGTATCATTTCAACAAAATACAATTGCTAACGAAAACCGAAAAACCTCGAAATTAATCCATAATGAAGGAGTTAAAAATCGTGTTGCGAGCATTACAACTGGCGATGATCAAAGAGAAAATACTTTTGCAAAAAGAAGAAAAAGCCAAATTGAAGCTTTGAATCTTCCTTTGTTTCCAACCACAACAATTGGTTCTTTTCCACAAACCGCTGAAGTTAGAAGCTGGAGAGCAAAGTTCAAAAGCGGCCAATTGACGCAACAACAATACGATGATTTACTTCAAAAAGAAACCGAAGAAACCATTCGTTTTCAGGAAGAAACTGGAATCGATGTTTTGGTTCACGGAGAATTTGAACGTAATGATATGGTGGAATATTTTGGGGAGCAATTAGACGGATTTACCTTTACCAAAAACGGCTGGGTTCAAAGTTATGGTAGCCGTTGTGTAAAACCTCCAGTTATTTATGGCGATGTTTCTCGTCCAAATCCAATGACTGTAAAATGGGCTGAATTTGCACAATCACTTACGCCAAAATGGGTAAAAGGAATGTTGACTGGCCCAGTAACTATCTTGCAATGGTCGTTTGTTCGTAATGATCAGCCGCGTTCTGAAACCTGCACTCAGATTGCACTAGCTATTCGTGATGAAGTGGTGGATTTAGAAAAAGCGGGAATCAAAATTATTCAAATTGATGAGCCAGCTATTCGTGAAGGATTACCGTTGCGTAAAGAAGAATGGGCTAACTATTTGGATTGGGCGATAAAAGCTTTTAGAATTTCGGCTTCTGGTGTAAAAGATGATACGCAAATTCACACGCACATGTGCTACAGCGAATTCAACGATATTATTCAAAATATTGCCGATATGGATGCCGATGTAATCACTATTGAGTGTTCACGTTCGCAAATGGAGTTATTGGATGTTTTTGCTGACTTTTCACGAAATGAAATGTTGCATTTATTAGAAAAAGCATCCGTCGTTGTTCCTGTAGATCAACTTTGGGTAAATCCTGATTGTGGTTTAAAAACCAGACATTGGGATGAAACAAAAAAAGCTTTAATCGAAATGGTCGCTGCCGCACAACAAATGCGAGTTGCCGTTGAGAATACTGTAACAGTATAAACAAAAAAGTCCTAGTTCTTTGATTTGAACTAGGACTTTTTTCAATTTTAAAACTGAACAACAGTTTCTAAAGCACCGTTTTCTTTTCTCTTTTTGATTAATTCTCCTTTTCTAACCACAAATGTTTTAGAATATTCATCGTGTAAACCCAATCCATTTTTTCTTAAAAAAGTAAAAGCTTCAAAAGGAATAAAACGACAACAAGTTCGAATAAAAACACTTCTTTTAGACGGTTTCGTTCCATTCGCATTAACAACAATAGTATGCGTTAACAATTTTGCAATAGTGCGAGAGAAATAAACTTCGGTAATATAATAATACAAAAAGGAAACTATAACCGTATAAAAACCAATTTCAACAGCACTTAAGTTGGTTACCCAATTAGAAAGCTCAAAATTATTGACTGATAAAGCAACCAAAATAATAGTTGTTCCTAAACTTAGCACCAGAATATAAATAAACATCAAGTCGATACTAAGATTAAAAAAACGCTGAAACTGTGTTGCCAGCAAATTATCTGTTATTGTAAACTCTTCATTTTTCATAACGATTATTTTTAGCATTAAAAATCAACTCTCTCAAATATAGCAAATTATAAGCTAAAAACCGAGAGAAATTTTAATTATACATTCTGATTAAAACAAAAAAAAACAGCTACCAAAATTGATAGCTGTTTGCTTTTTATTCTATTTTCTAGATTTACGCTCCACACATTTCGCAATCCTCCGGACCACCTGCCTGAGCTTGTAGAATCATGGCTTTGTATTCATTAATATCAATTGATTCCGTTTTTACTTCTTCGGTAGCAGCAGCCGGTTGTTCTTTCTTGTCATTATTTAGAGTAAACTTAATCGCATCTACTGCTGATTTTGTTCTCAAATAATACATTCCTGTTTTCAATCCTGATTGCCAAGCATAGAAATGCATCGAAGTTAATTTAGCATAATTAGCATCTTGCATAAACAAGTTCAATGATTGCGATTGGTCAATAAAATATCCTCTTTGACGAGACATATCAATAATATCCTTCATTGACATTTCCCAAACTGTTTTATACAATTCTTTCAAGTCTTCCGGAATCACATCAATATTTTGAACAGAACCGTTGTGACGCATGATTTCTTGTTTCAAACTTTCGTTCCACAATCCGCGCTCTACTAAATCATGCAATAAATGTTTGTTTACCACAATAAATTCTCCAGACAATACACGACGCGTATAAATATTAGAAGTATATGGTTCGAATGCTTCGTTGTTTCCTAAAATTTGAGAAGTAGAAGCAGTTGGCATTGGAGCAACTAATAAAGAGTTACGAACTCCATGTTCCATCACTTCTTTTCTTAATCCAGCCCAGTCCCAACGTCCTGATAAATCTTCGTCTTTTAATCCCCACATATTGTGTTGGAATTCTCCTTGAGAAATTGGAGAACCTGGATAAGTTAAATAATGACCTTCTTCTTTAGCCATTTCCATAGAAGCGGTTACGGCAGCAAAATATAAAGTCTCAAAAATTTCCTGATTTAATTTCTTAGCTTCCTCACTTGTAAACGGCATACGCAACATAATGAAAGCATCGGCTAATCCCTGTACTCCTAAACCAATTGGTCTATGACGAAGGTTAGAATTTTCTGCTTCCTGAACTGGGTAATAATTTCTATCAATTACCTTGTTTAAGTTTCTTGTTACACGTTTAGTTACGTTAAATAAAGCTTCGTGGTCGAATTTTCCGTTATCAACAAACATTGGTAATGAAAGTGAAGCCAGGTTACAAACTGCAATTTCATCCTTAGAAGTGTACTCCATAATTTCGGTACACAAGTTAGAAGAACGTATCACTCCTAAGTTCTTTTGGTTTGATTTACGGTTAACAGAATCTTTATATAACATGTATGGCGTTCCAGTCTCAATTTGAGATTCCAGGATTTTTTCCCATAATTCACGAGCTCTGATCGTTTTTCTACCTTTTCCACGGTTTTCATAATCAACGTACATGGCTTCAAACTCATCTCCGTACACATCATACAATCCAGGGCATTCGTTAGGACACATTAAAGTCCAGGCTGCATCCTCCTGCACACGTTTCATGAATAAATCAGAAGTCCACATCGCAAAGAATAAATCTCTTGCACGCATTTCTTCTTTTCCTGTATTCTTTTTCAAATCTAAGAATTCGAAAATATCAGCATGCCAGGTTTCGATATAAATAGCAAAACTACCTTTACGTTTTCCACCACCCTGATCTACATAACGAGCCGTATCGTTAAATACTCTCAACATAGGAACAATTCCGTTTGAAGTTCCGTTTGTTCCACGAATGTAAGAACCTGTAGCACGAACGTTATGAATAGAAAGTCCAATTCCTCCCGCTGATTGCGAGATTTTAGCCGTTTGTTTTAAAGTATCGTAAATTCCATCAATACTATCATCCTGCATTGCCAAAAGGAAACAAGAAGACATTTGAGGTTTTGGTGTTCCTGCGTTAAATAATGTTGGAGTTGCATGCGTAAAGAACTTTTTAGACATTAAGTCGTAAGTTTCTAAAACTGATTGTAAATCATCTAAGTGAATCCCAACAGCTACACGCATTAACATATGTTGTGGTCTCTCGACAATTTTCCCGTTTATTTTCAACAAATAAGAACGCTCTAAAGTTTTGAAACCAAAGTAATCATAATTAAAATCTCTGGTATAAATAATATGAGAATCTAAGAAAGCTGCATTTTCCTGAATTACTTTAAATACTTCATCTGAAAGTAAAGGAGCATCCTGACCGTTTCTTGGATTCACATAGTGATACATTTCGGTCATAGTTTCCGAAAATGATTTTTTTGTATTCGAATGCAAATTCGAAATTGCAATTCTCGCTGCTAACTGTGCATAATCTGGATGCGCAATAGTCATCGAAGCTGCAGTCTCGGCTGCTAAATTATCTAATTCTGACGTAGAAACTCCATCATACAATCCTTCAATCACGCGCATTGCCACTTTTACGGCATCCACTAAATCATTTAAACCATAGCAAAGTTTTTTAATTCTTTCTGTGATTTTGTCGAACATTACTGGCTCTTTGTGGCCGTCTCTTTTTACTACGTACATAAGTTTTGAGGTTTTTAAAACAGAAAATCCCTTCGCTGTTTTTAGTTATTTGTAATCTTTGTTTTTTGCCCAGTAGGCGGCACTAAAGCACGAGGCTTTGTTATTTTTACTCGAAAACGAGTCTTTTATTTATAATTTAGAACTAAATATTAAAAATCAGCATCGAAAGAAATTTTCTGCGCATCAGTATCATTATTTGTACCGCTGTTTAAAACTCCTGATTTTTGATATTCAGATACTTTTTTCTCAAAGAAATTTGTTTTTCCCTGAAGCGAAATCATGTCCATAAAATCAAATGGATTTGCCGTGTTGTACACTCTTTCGCATTCTAATTCTACTAATAATCTATCCGTAACAAACTCTAAGTATTGTGTCATCAAACCTGAATTCATTCCTATCAAACTCACCGGAAGCGACTCAGTGATAAATTCTCTTTCAATATTCAAAGCATCAACAATAATTTCTTTGATTCTTTCTTTAGACACTTTGTTTACCAAGTGATGATTGTGCAAATGCACTGCAAAATCACAGTGAACTCCTTCGTCACGAGAAATCAATTCGTTAGAAAAAGTCAATCCTGGCATTAAACCACGTTTTTTCAACCAGTAAATAGAACAGAATGCTCCTGAAAAGAAAATTCCTTCTACCGCTGCAAAAGCAATCAATCTTTCAGCAAAAGAATCTGATTCGATCCATTTTAAAGCCCAATCTGCCTTTTTTCTAATAGCTGGAAAAACGTCTAATGCATTGAATAATTCGTCTTTTTCTGTTTCGTCTTTTACATAAGTATCAATCAAAAGCGAATAGGTTTCACTATGAATGTTTTCCATCATAATTTGGAAACCATAGAAAAATTTAGCTTCAGCATATTGCACTTCGTTCACGAAATTTTCGGCTAAATTTTCATTTACAATTCCGTCAGAAGCAGCAAAAAAAGCTAAAATATGTTTGATAAAGTATTTCTCGTCCGAGTTTAGCTTGTTGTTCCAATCGTGTAAATCTTGAGACAAATCTATTTCTTCAGCTGTCCAGAAACTAGCCTCCATTTTTTTATACCATTCCCAGATATCATGGTGTTTAATAGGAAAGATTACGAAACGATTTTTATTCTCTTGTAAAATGGGTTCAATTTGCGACATCGGTATTTTTATTTTAATGAGATTTAAGGATATTTTTTGCTTTTTGAAGCTTTACAAAGATTGTGAAATATTGCGGGAATTAAAAGTCAAACTTATTCACAATACCTCCTAGTTTTTAACAAAGACAGAAAAGGTATTCAAATCTATTTCAAAAAACAAACCTTTATAAATCAATCATTTAAAAATTCGAAAACGTTATAAAAAGGCGTAAAATATAGGATTTAAATAATATAAAACAAGAAAAAAATATTTTATTTTAACTTCGTTTTTTTCCATTCCTGAGCTACTAATTCAAGCTCTAAATACCAATCTTCACCAAACCTTCTAATCAAGGCTTCTTTGACAAATTTATACACTGGAACTTCTAACTCTTTACCTAAAGAACAGGCGTCATCACAAATATCCCATTTGTCATAATTAACAGCTGCAAACTCTGTAAAATCTTTCACTCGAATAGGGTACAAATGACAAGAAACTGGTTTTTTCCAATCCACTATTCCTTGATTGTACGCTTGTTCGACACCACAAAGAGCAGTTTTTCCATCAAAAATCACATAAGCACAATCTTTATTGTCAATTAGCGGCGTTTCAAGATCACCATCAGTTCCTTTTACCCAAGTACCTTGCGCTTCAATTGCAGCAATTCCTTCTTTGCGTAAAAAAGGTTTTACTTTAGGATAGATTTCCTCTAAAATTTTAGTTTCCTCTTCGCTTAAAGGTGCTCCAGCATCTCCATCAACGCAACAAGCACCATGACAAGCCGATAAATTACAAACAAATTCTTTTTCTAAAATATCTTCTGAAACTATAGTTTTTCCTAATTGAAACATGGGTTGTGTTTAATCTAAAAAACAAACCATATCCTACAGCTAAAAATCAGAAAAACAAGAATACAAACCACTAAAAAACAACAACTTAATACACTAATCCCGTCTTTTGCTGTTAAATTATAAGCGACTAATGTTAAAGCGCTATTGCTCTAAGCTATTTTTTTATAATTTTACCCCGTAATTTAGCCTGTAGAAGCAATCTGAATTTTTATACAAAAACAACAGTTTGAATTAAAAAAAGATTTCTTTTTAAAACTACAAGTCAAAATAAATATCATGAAAATCTTTACTAACATCTTAGTGTTTCTTGCAGCAGCACTTGTTATTTTCAACATCACTCAATTGGATTTCAACAATCTATTTAAAGAAGATAACGCAGTGGCTTTTATTGGAATTGCCGCTTCTTGTTGCGCCATCCTAATTCTATTGATTTTTAGAATGTCTAAAAAAATAGATGATAAAATGAACGACAAACTATAAACTATATGTTTGACGTTTTAATCATTGGCGGTGGAGTTTCGGGAATGTCATGCGCTTTAGTTCTTGGCTCAGCCAAAAACAAAAAATTTGCATCTGATAAAAAAATCGGCATATTTTCACATCAAAAAGCGTCCTCTCTTCAAGATGCTTTGTTCAATAACGCTTACGGAATTCCTGCGGGAAAACTAGGTTCGGAATTACTTAGCGAAAGCATCGAACACCTAAACCAAACTTATCCTCACATTACACAAATTCAAAACGAAAAAGCACTTCGTATTGAAGGAGAAATCAATAATTTTACAGTAGTTACCAATAAAAACAGTTACAAAACTAAAGCTATTGTTATTGGAATTGGTTCTGCCAATACTTTTGATATCGAAGGTTTGATGCAATTTGTTGAACCTCACAAAAAAGCTTTACCAGAAAAACAGCGTATCCAACTTAAAAATGACGACCACAAAGTTACCGAAGGCATTTACGTTATTGGAACATTAGCTGGATGGAGAAGCCAACTTGCCATTGCTGCAGGAAGCGGTGCCGCTGTTGCTACCGACATCCTTACTTTATGGAATGGAGGAACTCAAACTCACGCTCACGATAGCATTCGATAACAAAACACATTGTTACAATTCCTTATTTCTTACTTAAAACCTTCTTAACCATAACATCGTCTTTCAAAACAATATCATAATAGGCTTTTTCGCCGTACAATTGTTTTGCAAATTCAGCATTGAGATAGCGTTTTACCACCAATTTGCTTTTTTCTAATTGAATTCCTGTTACATGTTTAGAAAGAAATTTTTCGAAAAGATTAAAATACAAATCAGTTGCATTCATCTTGTTTAAAAATTGCTCAAACGAAAGCGCTTTGAAAGCATTTCTGTTTTTGTCTAATTGCTCAAAAACAAAATTCCCTACAATGCCCGATTCCATTAAGTAAGCAGTTGCTTCATCGGCTTTTTCAAATTCGATTGGAACAAAGACATCAGGAACGATTCCGCCACCACCGTAAACAATTTTACCCTTTGGTGTTTTGAACTTCAAACTATCTGCTAATTTTATACTGTCTTTATCGTACAATTCGCCATTTCTAAACCGCAATTCCGATTCTTTAAAATATTGCTCTGTTCCTTTAACATAAGGTTTTTGAATCGATCTTCCTGTTGGCGTATAATAACGAGCTACAGTCAACCGAACCGCCGATCCATCTTCAAAACCCATTTCGCGCTGCACTAATCCTTTTCCAAAAGAACGTCGTCCCACAATAGTTCCTCTATCATTATCCTGAATTGCTCCCGCCAAAATCTCACTAGCTGAAGCCGAATTTTCATTGATTAAAACAAACAATCTACCACTTTCAAAATCACCTTTTTTAGTAGCAAATGTTTTCTCAATCCTTCCTTTTTTGTTTTTGGTAAAAACAATCAACTTTTTATCTGATAATACTTCATCAGCAATAGCAATGGCTTCTTCCATATAACCGCCTCCGTTATCGCGAAGATCAATCACTAATGATTTCGCACCTTGACTTTTAAGTCGGCTCAAATTAGACTTAAATTCCTTGTAAGTGGTCTCAGCAAAACGATTGATTTTAATGTAAGCTGTAGACGAATTTAACATCAAACCCGCATCAACACTTTTAAGCGGAACAACGCCTCGTTTTATGGTAAACTTGATGTTTTTATTTTCAGATTTTCTATAAACAGTCAAAACCACTTTAGAACCTTCTTTCCCTTTTAGTTTTGTAAACAAAGAATCAGTTGGTAGTTTTCGTCCAAATAATTTTGTCCCATCAGCATACAAAATTCGGTCTCCGGGTTTGATTCCTGCTTTTGCCGAAGGTCCATTTTCTATAGATTGAATAATAGCAACCGTATCTTTAAAAACATAAAAACGCACGCCAATACCCACAAAATCGCCTTTCATGTTTTCAGCAACTTCTACTTGCTCACTTGGCGGAATGTAAACCGAATGCGGATCTAATTGGGCTAAAATATTATCGACTGTTTTATTGACAATCGAATCGGTATCTAGTTCATCAACATATTCGTTGTCTATAAAATCAATGAGTTGATTCAGTTTTGCCTTAGAATTATTCGAATCCGAAAATTCATTTTGCCTAAAAAAACTAAACGATCCACCAATAAATATTCCTATCGCCAGAATAATGCTAATGTAAACGGGTATGTATTTGTAATTTATTTTCACTTTATTCTTCTAATTCTGGAATATGATCCACAATTACACCTGCTTTTTTTAAAAATTGAATTCCCGAATCATCGCGATATCCGTTTTGATACACTACTCTTTTTATACCTGATTGATGAATTAATTTACTGCATTCTTTGCAAGGAGAAAGTGTGATATAAAGCGTTGCTCCTTCGCAGGATTGTGTTGATCTTGCTACTTTAAGAATTGCATTGGCCTCGGCGTGCAAAACATCCCATCTTGTTAAACCTTCTTCGTCTTCGCAACAATTATCAAAACCAGAAGGTGTACCGTTATATCCATCAGAGATAATCATTCGGTCTTTTACAATAATAGCTCCTACTTGCTTGCGTTTGCAGTATGACAAAAGTCCCCATTCCTTAGCAATACGCAGATAAGCTTTGTCGTATTTATTTAATTTTCTTTGTTCCATAATTATCTTAACCAAATTTCATTTCCTATAATAATTGGCAAAACTACTCCAATAATAAATGCCGACATAACCAAAGTCCAATCTCTTTTAGAAAATCTAAAAACCGTTTGAACAATATAAGCTATAATTAAAACAACAAGAACCACAATTAATTGAGCTGCTTCGATACCCAGTGCAAATTCCAGCACAGCTAACAACTTAGACGTTGAAGTTCCGTGATGGATGGATTTAAAATTATTCAAAAAGCCTAAACCATGTATAATTCCAAAGAAAAGCGTAATAAAGAAAACTAAATTAATACTTTCCTTCTTGCCTGACTTTCCTGCTGTAAAAAGATGAAACAAGGCTACAATTAAAACCGTAATAGGAATCAACAATTCAACCACAGCTACTTTGACAGCAATAATGCCGTAAATTGACAATAACAAAGCCACGGTATGACCAATGGTGAATGTAGTAACCAGCAATAAAATTCGTTTCCAATCTTTAAAAGTAAGCGGAATTATCAATGCAATTAAAAACAAAATATGATCGTAGGAATAGATATTTAAAATATGTTTTAATCCTAATTGAAAGTAGATTAAAAATTGGGACATCATTGTATTATTTATTGATATAAGGAATGTAAACTTACGATTAATTTTGAAACTCCTCAATCCAACACCTCAAATCCTTAGGATATTTTTAACTTATATTACATTTTGCGTTAAATAAAATTCAAAAGAAAATTAATAATTTAAAAATTGAATTATCTTTGTCTTATAAAAAAACACAATAATTATGTCATTTTCAGATTTATTTGATAGCGAATTTAAACAAAGAAATAAAGGTCATTTCTCTGCGATTGTTCGTGTTGCTCTAGCTGATGGTATTGTTTCTGATGAAGAAAAAGCTTTCTTAGATAAATTAGCCACAAAACTTGAAATTGCTCCTTCAGAATATGAAGAGATTTTAGAAAACCCAACAATTAATCCTATCAACCCACCTTATTTGTACACTCAAAGAATAGAGCGTTTGTTTGATTTAGCTAGAATGGTTCATGTGGATCATCAATTAGGCGACAAACAAGAAATACTTTTAAAGAAAATTGGTATCGGATTAGGTTTTACTCCTAGCAATGTCAATTATATTATTGCAAAAGCATTGTCATTAGTAGACAAAAAAGTAGATTTTGACACTTTTGCTTACGAAATGCAAAACATGCACAAGTAATTTTTACTTATACAAATATCAAAAAAAGCTCTTGAAATCAAAATCAAGAGCTTTTTTTGTATAGTTTACACTATTTACGAAATATAAAAAACAGCAAGCACAAACAATTAAATACTATATCATTTATCATTGCAAATTTATTTTTGTGTAAGCTAAGGTATTTTAATTATGTTTGCCTCAACCTTAATTGCATTATAATTAATTGCCAATCATCTAATATGAACTCTAATTTGACATCTTCAAATGAATCTGCTCTTCTATTGCGTATTGCATCTGGCGATGAATTATCCTATACACGTCTGGTTGAAAAATACTGGCAAAAGGTACTACAACATGCTCTCAGCTTTGTAAAATCCTATCCGATTGCTGAGGAATTAACACAAGATATTTTTATTCAGATTTGGGAAAAACGAAACAAATTATCCGAAGTAAATAGTTTTGAGAACTATCTTTTTATAGTAAGTCGCAATTTAATTATTAGTCATGTCAGAAAAAAACTGATAGAAACCGATTCACTGAAAGATCAAAAACTACAAGAGCTATTCTTTAAGCCGGATGAACAATATGAGTTTGAGGAATTAGTCAAAATTTTAAACGAAGGAGCTGCACTTTTGCCAGAACCCAGACGTTCTGTTTTCCTGTTAAGTCGCATAGAAGGAAGGGGTACCGACTATATCAGCAAGAAATTAGGTATAGCAACAAGAACTGTTCGCTGGCATTTACTGCAGGCCTTAAACTTCCTTAGGATTTACTTACACAATCATTATATCATCAGTCTTTTAGCCCTAATTTTATTAGGGCTATTTTTTTTCAAAAAATTTTCATTTTTCATTGCCACTTTAGTAATCAAATCTCGTCTTTATAATTGAAGGACTTTTAATGCCGTTCCCAAAACCTGTATTTATGTATCAAAAAGAAGAATTCAAAGAACTTATGGAGCAGTTTATTTCAGGAGAGATTACCCCTGAAGGAAAAACAATGCTACTCTCGATGTTGGATAATCCCCAATATTCAGAAGAACTAAATACAATTTTTCGTGAAAATTATGACTCTGTAGAAATTCCTACTGTTAGCCCTGAGTCAACCCAAAAATTCATGGATGAACTTAAAAACAAAATGAATGCTTCAAAAGCAAAAGAACCATCTGTTGTAAGTTTATTCAATTGGAAAAAAATAGCTGTAGCTGCGAGTATTTTGGTAGCGATTGGCATTGGAACTTTTACTCTTTTACAAAAAAAGGATCAGTCTCCTGTGATGGTAGCATCAAAAACAAAAAACGACAAAGAACCTGGAAAGACCGGAGCAATATTGACTCTTTCCAATGGTTCTAAAATTGTTTTGGATAGCCTGGGAAATGGATTGATAGCCAATCAAAACAATACCTCTATTACAAAAAAGAATGGCGGACTGGTATATAAAGCTGGTAAGAATACCCAAATAGCATTCAACACTATGACTACTCCCAGAGCGCGACAATATAACTTAGAATTATCCGACGGTACAAAAGTATGGCTCAACGCCTCTTCGTCAATTACTTTTCCAACTTCTTTTGCTGCAAATGAAAGAAAAGTAATCCTACATGGAGAAGCTTATTTTGAAGTAGCCAAAGATAAAAAAAGACCTTTTAGAGTTGCTGTGAATGATATGCAGGTAAATGTATTGGGAACTCATTTCAATATCAATGCCTATGAAAATGAAGCGAATGTGAACACCACTCTCTTAGAAGGAAGTGTATTAATTACTGAGAAAAACCAAAATGTACTGCTAAAACCCGGACAGCAAGCACAAAAACAAAAATCAGGTGCTATTGTTGTAAACAACAATGTAAATCTCGAAGAAGTGATGGGTTGGAAAAACGGTGTTTTCTACTTTGAAAATGCAAGTATTCAAACAGTTTTACGACAATTAAGCCGCTGGTATGATGTAGATATTGTATTTGAAAAAGGAATTCCTGAAAGAACTTTTGAAGGAGAAATACAAAGAAATTTACAATTATCACAGGTATTGAAAATTTTAGAAAAAAATAAGGTTCATTTTAAAATTGAAGGAAATATTTTAAGAGTAATGCCATAATTTAGTTTAGAACGGGGAAACCCATTTTTATAAAATATGTATTTGTAATCCATAAAAAAAGCCAGCAGATGTTGGTAGCATTTGCTGGCTTGTTCCTAAAATTAAAAAGGAACAGTTATGGAAAACAGATAGATAAACCAAGCAAGGAGAATTTATTATTAACCAAAACCATTTCAAAAGTATGAAATTATTACCAAAAACCAAGCCAAAAAACCATTGGCCAACCACCAAAACCTGGAAAGTTATGAAGTTAACCTCCGTATTAGTTATTGCGCTAACTTTTCAAGTTTCAGCTGCAGTATCCTCACAAACAATTACTTTCTCCGGAAAGAATGTTCCGTTTAAAAAAGTAATATCGGTCATAAAAAATCAGACTGATTATGTTTTTTTCTATGACATGGCTATCTTAAAAAATGTGAAGCCAATCACTATTAATGTTGTAAGTACACCAATTGAAAAAGTACTGGAACAAGCTTTCGCAGAAACACCCATTACCTGGATCATTGAAGGAAAAACAATTTCGTTCATTCCTAAAGTTGAAAAAACCAAAGGATTAACCTTTTTATCATTACAGCAAAACCTAGTAAAAGGTAAAATTACTGATGAACAGGGAATGCCTCTGCCCGGTGCTACTGTACTTGTAAAAAAATCCAATAAAAGTACCACCACAGATTTAGACGGAAATTTTACGATTACCGCTACTGAAACAGATATCTTACTATTTTCCTATATTGGATATACTACCAAAGAAATCACAGTTTCAAACCAAAAAACAATTGATGTAAGCTTAAAAGAAGATATATCAGATCTAAAAGAGGTGGTTGTAATTGGGTATGGTACTCAAAAAAAAGAGCAACTAACCAGTGCTGTAGCCAAAGTATCGGCCAAAGATTTTAACTCTGGTAGTGTTAGTGATGCCGGGCAGCTTATTCAGGGAAAAGTTGCAGGTTTAAGTATTTCGCTACCAAGTGGAGATCCAACAGCCACTACTCAGGTTCTGTTAAGAGGAAGCAGTACACTTATTGGAGGAAATGCCAATCCTCTTGTTTTGATTGATGGTGTGCCGGGAGATTTCGGGACAGTACCACCCCAGGATATTGAATCTATTAGTGTACTTAAAGACGGTTCAGCTGCAGCAATGTACGGAACCAGAGGTACAAATGGTGTTATACTGATAACCACTAAAAGAGCATCGGGATCCTATAAAAGTTCAATTAGCTACTCAGCTATTTTAAGTACACAGCAAATAAGCAGAAGTTTGAACATGCTTAATGCTCAGGATTACAGAAATCAAATTGCTGCCGGAAAAAGAAATACAAATGATGATTTAGGAGATGATACTGATTGGCTCGATGCTATCACGCAAACTCCAATTAGTCACACACACAATCTTACTTTTAGAGGAGGTGATTCTAAAACAAATTATCTGGCTACTTTCAATGTTAGAAAATTAGAAGGGATTTTCCTGAAATCAGATAATAATCTTTATACAGGTCGTGTTGATATTAATCATTCTATGTTTGATGATAAACTTCGTTTTAATTTAGGTTATTTAAACCGAAGTGGAAATTATACTACAACAGGAGATGGCGCTAGTTTTAACGGATACACCTACAGACAGTCTCTTATAAGAAATCCTACATCGCCTATCCGATATGAAGATGGCACTTGGGATTCACCTGGTGATATTGGGAACTTTAATTATGACAATCCATTAGGTAGATTAAATGAATCACAAGGACAAAACAGAAATAATTTTAGTCGTCTTAATACCCGAATTGATTTCTTGCCTATTGAGGGATTGAAACTTTCTTCTTTAATCTCTTATTCAAGATACAACGAAACCAGAGGCTATGCAGAATCTAAAAATCATATTTCAAATACTAGAGGAGGGGTAAATGGATATGTGTCAAACGGAACCAGAGAAACTCAAGATAGATTGGTTGAATTGACTGCTCAATATTCTAAGAAGATCGATAATCATGATTTTACAATATTAGGAGGTTATAGTTATCAGGATAATTTTTTTCGTGATTATTGGATGACTAATAATGATTTTCAAACCGATATTTTTGGTTACAACAATATTGGGTTAGGATTAGGAATCAAAAACGGAAGTACTTTTGCTAATATTGGAGGTAATACTGCCAAAACAAATCTTATAAGTTTCTTCGGAAGACTTAATTACGCTTTTAATGATCGATATTTATTACAACTTAGTGTTCGACATGAAGCGGCAAGTCAGCTTTATAAAACAGATAAGCCTTGGGGAACTTTTCCAGCTATTTCTGCTGGATGGAGAATTTCTCAGGAGGAATTCATGAAAAATGTAAAGTTTGTTGACGAACTTAAATTAAGAGCAGGTTATGGTGTTACTGGCACACCTAATCCTAACGGCTTTGGTGCTGTTGCGTTGTTAGGATATGGTCCAAGTTTTTATTATAATGGAGAGTGGATTCGAACGTTGACTCCTTCACAAAATGAAAATCCGCATTTAAAATGGGAAGAAAAACATGAAATTAATTTAGGTTTGGATTTTGAACTTTTCAAGAGTTTTATAACGGGTTCTGTTGATTATTATAAGCGTAATATCAAAGATCTATTGTATGATTATGCAGTTCCGACACCTCCAAATTTATATGGAACAACTCGTGCTAACGTGGGAGAACTTTCAAACAAAGGACTTGAGGTTTTAGTTAATGTAAATGCTGTAAGAACAAAGGATTTTGATTGGACTTCAAGCGTGAATTTTTCAACAAATACCAGTAAGCTGGCTAGTTTAACTAATGATATCTATACTTTAAGTTCAGATTATTTTTATACAGGTAATACAGGGGAACCAATTCAGACTTTTACTCATAAAGTACAGGTGGGGCAATCAATAGGTAATTTCTATGGTTTTAAAGTTGTTGACATTGATGATCAGGGAAAGTGGATTTATGAAACTCCTGCTGGTGAAAGACAATCGTCAGCTGATTTTGCCCGTACTACCGAGAATAAACAATTGTTAGGTAACGGTTTGCCAAAATTTTATGCAGGATTGAATAATAATTTTAGATACAAGAACTGGGATTTAAGTGTTACCATGAGAGGGGCTTTTGATTATCAGATATTAAACTACGATCGTATGTATCTTGAAAATCCAACAGTTTTGAATTATAACAGGCTTAAGTCTTCTGAAGAGAAGGTTTTTGGAAAGACCCAATTAACCGAAACAGCCTTAGAATTTAACAGTCATTATATAGAAAATGGCGATTTTTTGAAGGTTGATAATATAACTTTTGGATACAATTTTAAAAAATTAGGAAAAGCAATAAGTTCAGCAAGAATTTATACTTCTGTTTTAAATGCTTTTGTTTTTACAGGTTATAAAGGAATTGATCCGGAAGTGGATAGAGGCGGACTTGCTCCGGGTAATGATGGCAGGGATAAATATCCAACCGCTCGTACTTTTAATTTCGGAATTGATGTGTCGTTTTAAACTATTTAAAAAAGAGAAAATGAAAATAAATATATATCGCAGTATTGTCAAAGGATTAACTTTGGCATTAATATTAATTCTAAATTCTTGTACCACATTAGAGAATGAAAATTTCAGCACTATAGTTGCCGAAGATTTTCAACCTACAAATGATGATGTAGCAGCGTTAATTGGATCTGGTTATACCGGATGGCGCGAGACTTTATTATTATGGAACGGAGTATGGAGAAGTCAGGAAGTAACCGCTGATGAAATCATCATACCAGGAAGACCTAATGGCTGGGTTGATGGCGGAATTTACAAAAGAATTCATCAACATGATTGGTATAAAGAAGATGATAATGTATTGCAGGGTTGGAACAGGACTTACAACGGTATAACAAAATGTAATCAGCTTATTTATCAGGTAGAAACTAATTTTATACCATTAGATGCTACTGCAAAATTGAAAACACTTGCTGAATTAAAAGTTTTAAGAGCGTCATATTATTATATCTTATTAGATTTATATGGTAATGTTGCCTTAAGTACCGAATTTAATGTACCCGAAGGTTATTTACCTCCACAAGCTACAAGACAGGAAATTTATGATTTTGTTGTTAGTGAAATTTTAAACAATATTAATGATCTGGATGATTTAAGTGTTTCTTCAAAAACGGAATACTATGGTAGATTCAATAAATGGGCAGCTTATACGCTTTTGGCAAAAGTATATCTAAATGCTGAAGTTTATACAGGAACTCCTCGATGGACAGAATGTCAAGCAGCCTGTCAGGCAGTTATAGATTCAGGAAAATATTCTTTAGAATCAAATCAGAAAAACGTATTTATTACTGAGAATCAAAATTCCTCTGAAATTATTTTCGGACTTGCTATTGATGGAAAATATACAACAGAGTGGAATCAGTTTGATATTCATTTGCAGACTTTGCAGCCTTCTAATCAGGCTACTTATAATTTGAAATTGACTCCATGGGGAGGGATGTGTGCAACTCCTCAGTTCATTGAGAGTTTTGATCCTGATGATAGTCGTTTAAAAGATAATTTTATTTATGGACCTCAATATAGTTCAACTGGAGTTCCTTTAAAGTGTACCATGGGGGCTTTTAGTGGTCAGCCACTAAGTTATATCAATGTTGTACCAAGTATTGATGCTTCTGAAGAAATACACGGTTATCGTTTTGGTAAATTTGAAATAGCTAAAGGTTCCAACAATATTTTGAGTAATGATTTTCCTTTATTTCGCTACACAGATATTCTTATGATGAAAGCCGAATGTCTGTTAAGAACCAACAAAGCTAATGAAGCAGCTCAAATAGTAACAGAAGTAAGACAAAGAGCATTTCTAGCTAATCCTGTAAAAGCTTTAGTTACTGGAACACAATTATTAGGAGGGAGTGTTTATGATTATGGGCGTAGAGATATTAATCAAACTACTAATGAAGGAGGATCCGATATTCAATACGGGCGTTTTCTGGATGAGTTGGCGTGGGAGTTTAATCAGGAAGGAAGACGAAGACAGGATATGATACGTTTTGGTGTATTTACCACCAAATCATGGTTTTCGCATAATGCAAGTGCCGATTATAGAAAACTATACCCAATACCACAGGCAGCCATGTTAACCAATGGAAATCTTGAACAAAACCCAGGTTATATCAATTAAATATCTTATGGCGGGCATTTTGTCCGCCATAATTATTAAAAAATTCAATTTGATAACAAATTATTAGATACAAATTATACTATTTAATAAACAAAACAATAATGATAAATTATAAGTACATAGGGATTACGGCAATTACTGCGCTGGTAATAGCCTGTTGTTCACAGACAAAAAAAACAACTGAATCCCACACTAAGGACGCAACAGATAAATCAATATTAATTTCGGGCTATCCAATTGAGCCAATAGCTATCAGTAAGGTGAAAATTACCGATGATTTTTGGTTGCCAATTATAAAAAGAGTACAAGAAAAAACAATAGAGTATGCTATACAGAAATGTACAGAAGAAGGTCGTTTTGAAAATTTCCTGATTGCAGGTGGTGTACAAAAAGGAACAGTAAAAGGTAAGATGCCATTTGATGATTCAGATGTTTATAAAATTATTGAAGGTGCTTCTAATTCATTGATAAGTTCTCCAAATCCAAAACTTGAAGTTCTTCTAGATTCACTTATCAGTATTGTTAAAATTGGTCAGGAAAAAGATGGGTATCTAACTACCTGGCGAACCATAAATCCTACTAAACCACCTGCTGACTGGGTTAAGGTCGATAAAGGAGTGCGTTGGGAATATATGAATATGAGCCATGAAGAATATAATGCGGGTCACATGTATGAAGCGGCTGCTGTGCATTTTAAGGCAACAGGAAAACGTAATTTTCTAGACATTGCACTTAAAAACGCCGACCTTTTTGTGAAAACCTTTGGTGAGGGTAACGGGCAGATTTTGGCTGTACCTGGTCATCAGATTATTGAAACGGGATTAGTAAAATTATATGAAGTAACTGGTAAAAAAGATTATTTAACACTGGCTAAATACTTTTTAGATCATAGAGGAGATCCTAATAAAAAAGATAACTACGGTGAGTATTCACAAGACCATAAACCGGTAATCCACCAGGATGAGGTGGTCGGTCACGCCGTTAGAGCGGTATATATGTATGCCGGGATGACTGATATTGCTGCTATTTATAAAGACAAAAGCTATCGCGATGCTGTAGATAAACTTTGGGATAATATGGTAGAGAAAAAAATATATATTACTGGTGGTATTGGAGCCAAACACGATGGAGAAGCTTTTGGTAGTAATTATGAATTACCTAATCTCACAGCTTACAATGAGACGTGTGCAGCTATCGGTAGTGTGTATTGGAACAATCGCTTATTTAATCTTACTGGTGATGTGAAATATAACGATGTATTGGAACGCACACTCTATAACGGTGTCATAGCTGGTATGTCTCTTTCAGGAACAGAATTCTTTTATCCTAACCCTATGGAGTCTGACGGGAAATATAAATTTAATATGGGTGCCTGTACACGTTCGGGTTGGTTTGACTGTTCTTGTTGTCCAACAAATTTGATTCGTTTTATACCTGCAATACCAGGGCTTATTTATGCAAAAGAAAAAGAAACGCTTTTTGTTAATCTATATATAAGTAATCATGCTGATATAAATCTTGCTAATCATAAATTGAAAATAAACCAGAAAACAAATTATCCTTGGGATGGAAAGGTAAAACTGGATATTAACCCTGAAAATGAGGCAGTATTTACCATAAAGCTACGAGTTCCAGGATGGGCAAGAAATGAGGTGATGCCAGGTGGTTTGTACAGTTATAAAGACAAATCCTTTACCTTACCAACATTGGTAATTAATGGAAAAAAACAGGATGCTAAAATTCTGGATGGTTATTTTGCAATTAATCGCAAATGGAATAAAGGAGATAAGGTTGAGGTTAATTTTCCGATGAGTATTCGTGAAGTGGTGGCAAGTGACAAAATTGTCGAAGATCAAAACAAAATAGCCTTAGAGTATGGCCCGCTTGTTTATGCAGTTGAAGAGGCTGATAATACTAACGTTGACGCTATAGTTTTAAATAGTAAAACTTCGTTAAAAGTTCAGACACAACCTAATTTATTAAAGGGAATTAATGTAATTGAGGGTTTTAATGAAAAAGATACATTTACTGCAATTCCATATTATACATGGAGTAACAGAGGTATTGGAAAAATGAAAGTTTGGCTTCCTGAAAGCAGCAAATAATGCAAAAGACTAAACAAAATCAAAATATCCAGACTCAAAATATTTTTTAGCCCAAGAACATCTGTACAAAAGCGTTATTTTCACAGGAATCCCTTTCTAAACCATAAAAAAAAGCTCTTGAAATCAAAATCAAGAGCTTTTTTTTTGTGTTTTAAATAACTATTACTGCTTTGCTTTTAGCATAAATTCTTCCGCCTTAGTTACCATATTATAGCTTCCGCAGAAAAATGGTACACGCTCGTGCAATTCAGTTGGTTTAATTTCCATTATTCTTTTAAATCCGTCCGAAGCTTTTCCTCCTGCTTGTTCAGCAATAAAAGCCATTGGATTGCATTCATACAACAACCTCAATTTCCCTTTTGGTGCTTTTGAACTTGTAGGATAAATATAAATTCCGCCTTTAATCATGTTTCTATGAATATCCGAAACTAAACTACCTATATATCTTGAAGTATAAGGTCGGTCTTCTTCTTCAGATTGACAATATTTAATATAATCCTTAACTCCTTGTGGAAACTGAATATAATTCCCTTCGTTAATAGAATAAATATGTCCGTCTTTAGTGAACTTCATATCAGGATGCGACAGATAAAAAGTTCCAATTGCAGGGTTTAAAGTAAAACCATTTACCCCATGACCAGTTGTATAAACTAACATTGTCGATGTTCCGTAGATTACATACCCTGCTGCCACCTGCATGGTTCCTGGCTGAAGAAAATCTTCAATTGTAACTGGTGTTCCCACTGGAGTAACACGCCTGTAAACCGAAAAAACTGTTCCTACCGAAACATTCACATCAATATTAGACGAACCATCTAAAGGATCCATTAAAACCACATATTTGTTCTTGTGGCCTTTGTCATTTCCTTCAACTGTGATAAAATCATCGTTTTCTTCTGATGCTATTCCGCAAACAATTTCACGGTTTTTTAATGTTTGAATAAAAACTTCATTAGCATATACGTCTAATTTTTGTTGATCTTCCCCTTGAATATTTTGCTCACCAGCTGCTCCTGTAATATCAATTAAACCCGCTTTATTCACTTTATAGCTAACCACTTTTGCGGCCAAACGTATTGAATTGATTATTCGAGATAATTCACCAGATGAATATTGAAATGCGTTTTGATTTTCAATAATAAATTCTCCTAAGGTTTTAGTGCTTTCTTCCATTACGAAATCGATATAATTTGAATTTGAAGTAACAAATATCGCTTTTTTTGTGATAATGATTCAATAAAACTTACTTAGTTTATCAGTATTGTATATTTGCTAAGGATTTGCAATGGAATAGATTTTTAAAAAGCCTTATTGTTAAATTTCAAAGCCTAATAATACGAATTTATGAATATTAGAGTAGGTAAAAAGGAAGATATGAAGGCTGTTCTGGCTTTAATTCAGGAATTAGCTCATTTTGAAAAAGAACCCGATGCAGTTAAAGTTACTGAGGAAGATTTAATAAGAGATGGTTTTGGGAATCAACCCTTATTTCATGTCTTTGTTGCCGAAATAGAATTAGAAATTGTTGGCATTGCACTTTATTACTATCGTTATTCTACTTGGAAAGGAAAGATAATTCACCTAGAGGATTTGGTGGTAAAAAAAGAGAGGAGAGGTAAAGGAATAGGTTACGCTTTATACTCCGAAATCATCAAGCAAGGTCAAAGAGATAATGTTAGAAGAATCGATTGGCATGTACTGGACTGGAATACTCCAGCGATTGATTTTTATAAAAAAACAGGAGCTAAAGTTTTCAATGAATGGCAGCTTGCTCAAATGGATGAAGCTGGAATTGCTAGTTTTATAAAAACAGATTAAAGCCTCACCCCGACCCTCTCCAAAGGAGAAGGAGATAAAACGGAAATATTCAGGCTTCTTTCTCTTTCAAAAAAAACAATAATTAAAAAATAAAATATACAATAATGACTTTAAACTTTTCAGCGATAAATCTGAAATCTTAAGTCTTAAATCTTAATTTAAAATGAAAGTATTTAAATTTGGTGGAGCCTCTGTAAAAGATGCTGCCGGAATAAGAAACGTATACGACGTTTTACAAAAAGCAGGCTACGAAGATGTATTATTAGTGGTTTCGGCAATGGGAAAAACTACTAATGCGCTGGAATTAGTAATTAAAAACTATTTCGACAAATCGGCTGAACTTAGTGCATCGGTACAAGAAATAAAAAAGTACCACAATCAAATTTTATTAGATTTATTCGAAGACGATAAACATGAAGTATTTGAAGCTGTAAACAATCTTTTTACCGATTTAGAATACTTCCTTTCACATAACAAATCTCCAAATTACAACTTTGTTTACGACCAAATTGTAAGCTATGGTGAGTTAATTTCGACTACCGTTTTAAGTCGCTTTATGAGTTTTATGGGCATTAAAACCGAATGGATTGATGTACGTAATTACATTAAAACCAATGCCAACTACAGAGATGCAGAAGTGGATTGGGAATTGACTCAAAAAAATATTGCTAGTAATTTCAAATCGAAAGTATTAAACATCACTCAAGGATTCTTAGGTTCTGACGAAAACAATTTCACAACTACCTTAGGTCGTGAAGGTTCAGATTATACTGCTGCTATTTTTGCTTATTGCCTGAATGCCGAAAGTGTAACGATCTGGAAAGACGTTCCTGGAGTTATGAATGCTGATCCAAGGTATTTTGAAAACGCTAGTTTGTTAAACCAAATTTCATATAGAGAGGCAATCGAATTGGCTTTCTACGGTGCAACAGTTATCCACCCAAAAACATTACAACCTTTACAGAAAAAGGAAATTCCTTTGCATGTAAAATCGTTTATCAATCCTCTTTTAAAAGGAACAGTTGTAAGTAAAGGAGCGACTCTGGAGCCATTTATGCCTTGTTTTATTGTAAAAAGAGAGCAATTGTTGATTTCACTTTCTTCTATTGATTTTTCATTCATTATGGAAGAAAACATCAGTGAGATTTTTGGTTTATTCCATGAATTTAAAATTAAGGTAAACTTAATCCAAAACTCGGCGATTAGTTTTTCTGTATGTGTCGAAGATAAATTTGGCAACTACAAAGACCTTCTAGCTATTTTAGCAAAAAAATTCAAAGTAGGCTACAACGAGAATGTTACTTTATACACCATTAGACATTTTAACGATACGGCCGCTCAAACAGTGGTTGAAGGAAAAACAGTTCTATTGAAACAATTAGGAACTGAAACGATGCAAATTGTAACGAAAGAAGGTTAATCTTTTTTCCATAATTTTATAAAAAGACACTGTTGTTTTCCTAATGAACAACAGTGTCTTTTTTTTTTTTTGCAATACAGATTCAAGAAATTAAAATAATTTTATATGACTGTTCGCTAAGCGGACTAAAAAAATAGGCCACGGATGACACCGATTAAACAGATAAAAACGGATTTTTTTTAGCACATTGTAAATTACAATCTGCGATAATCTGTTAAAATCCGTTTCATCTGTGTGCCATTCTCAATAATTGGTACAAGAAACGGATAGTCAAATAAAATACAATCTGTATCATATTAGGAAATAATAACTTAATAGTTTGATAATTCATAAGGCTGTTGACAAAAAATTTGTTTGAGTATTTTTATCAAAAATGATTAAACTATGAATTTAAATACACCAAGCAAAACCATTTTAGTTGCTCCATTAAATTGGGGTTTAGGACATGCAACACGTTGTATTCCTATTATTAAAGCCTTACAAGAAAACAACCACATCCCAATTATTGCTTCAGATGGAATTGCCTTGGACTTATTAAAAAAGGAATTTCCGTATCTAAAATTCCTTGAACTGCCTTCTTACCAAATAGAATATGCCAAAAATGGTAAATATTTTAAATGGAAGCTCCTTAAAAATTGTCCTAAAATGATTGAAGCTATTTTAGAAGAAAAAAGATTAGTCAAAAAATGGATTAAAAAACACGATATAGACGGCATCATTTCGGACAACAGACTTGGTGTATTCAGCAAAAAAGTGCCTTCGGTATTTATCACACACCAACTGAATGTAATGACTGGAAATACTACCTGGATAACTAGTTTATTGCATCAGAATATTATAAAAAAATATACCGAATGTTGGGTCCCAGACACTATTGGCACACCTAATTTAGCGGGCGAATTAAGTCATTTAAAAAACCCAGAACTAAACATCAAATACATTGGCCCACTGAGCAGAATGCAGCTAAAAAAAGTGGAAAAAAAATACGATTTGATGATTATTCTTTCTGGTCCTGAACCACAAAGAGGATTATTAGAAGAGAAACTAAAACAAGAAATTAGGCTTTACAATGGAAATGTTCTTTTTATAAAAGGAATTATAGAAAAAGAACAAAAAAAAGAACAAATAGATGGTGTTACTTTTTATAATTTCATGCACAGTCGCCAACTGGAACAAGCATTAAACGAAAGCGAAATTATCCTTTGTCGTTCGGGCTATACCTCTATTATGGATTTATCAAAACTAAACAAAAAAGCTTTTTTCATTCCTACTCCAGGACAATATGAACAAGAATATTTAGCTAAAAAACTAAAAAAAGAAGGCCTTGTTCCCTATATCGAACAAGACCTATTTACTATTAAAAATTTAGATGAAATCAATAACTACAAAGGACTTTCAGAAATAAAATCCGATTTAAACTGGCCAGAAATTTTTAATGTGTTTTTAAAACAATCAAAATTCCAAGTCTGAAAATTCCAATATAAAAAATCCCAAATTCCAATTTTTCTATTTGGAATTTGGGATTTGTTTTTTTAAGTTACTTTTGATACTTAACAGGAGCGTTAACTTCTTTTAAAAACCTTGTTAACGTTTAATGGATATGCAAATAAAAACTGCACATTAAGTTAAGCTACATTTTTGTAATTAATTTGATTGTTAAATTCTTCAATAGTTGCATAATTCAAAGCAGAATACCTTCTTTTTCTGTTGCACCAAATTTCAATGTATTCAAAGATTTCCAGCTTCATTTGTTCTTTAGAAACCAATTTATTTCCATAAATTAATTCAGTTTTTAAGGATTTAAAAAAACTTTCCGCTACCGCATTATCCCAACAATTTCCTTTTCGACTCATACTACGGGTTATTTTTTTATAGGAATCAAGAACATTTACAAATCTTTTGCTTGCATATTGGACACCTCTGTCTGAGTGGAAAATCAAACCTTCCTCAACATTTCGATTTTTAACCGCCATATTCCAAGCTCCAAGCGTAGTTTCATCCGTATTCATTCCATCGCTCAAACTCCAACCTATAATTTTCCTGTCATATAAATCCATAATGGTAGTCAGGTAGATAAATCCCTCTTTAGTTTGAATATAGGTGATATCCGAAACCCAAACTTTTGAAGGCATTTTAACAATAAACTCTCTGTTTAATATATTTTCGACGATTAAATAATTATGATTTGAGTTGGTTGTTACTTTGAATTTCTTGCTTAATTTACTTCGTAAGCCTAACTGTTTCATATATTTTGCCATGGTAATTCTTGAAATTTTATAACCAAAACTTTGAAGTTCTAATGTTATTCTAGGACTTCCATATCGTTGCTTGGATTCAAAATAAATTAATGTTATCTGTTCTTTTATGGCAATTTTTAGTTGCTGTCTTGCGGTGATTATTTGTTTTTTCCATCTGTAATAACTTCCACTGCTCACTTGTAGAACTTTGCACATTTTTTCAATCGGGAATAGTTTTTCATTGTTTTTAATGAAACTATAAATCATCGACCGCTCTTGGAAAAAATGCCGATTGCTTTTTTTAATACATCACGTTCTAACTCGGCATCTTTGAGTTTTTTCTCCAGTTCATAAATTTTTTCTTGCTCAGGAGTAAGTTTTAATTTTCCTTTCCCAGGAAAGCTTCCTTCTCCAAACTCTTCGAACTCTTTGCGCCATTTATACAACTGAGGCGCTGTTATTCCTAATTCTCTGGCGAGTTCTGATATGTTTGTTCTATCATAGCTCAATTGGACTGCTTTCTCTTTAAAAGCTTTGTCATAAATTTTGCGAACTTGTTTCATAGGGTAAAATTAAGATTATTTCTTAACTTTCTGTGATGGCTAAGTTAGCATGTCCACTTAAACCCTTCAAACGAAGGCACAACAGTTACTATAGAAATCTATTTTAGACCCAAAAAGTCCTTAATCTAAATATAAAGCTATGCAAAAAGAAATCCTTATAGTCGACGACCATTTAGTAGTGAGAACTGGTGTTTCAATCATTTTAGAAGAGAAATTAAAAAATATTGCTATCTCAACAACTGAAAACTACAGCGAAACATTAAACATTTTAAAAGAGCAAAAATTCGATTTAATAATATTAGATGTCAATATTCCAGGTGGAAGAAATACCTCCATGGTTGAAGAAATTAAAGACATACAGCCCAATGTTAAAATACTAATTTTTTCAGTTTACGAAGAAGAAACCCACGCCTGTCCTTATATTATTGCTGGTGCCAATGGTTATCTTAACAAACTAAGTGATAAAAAGAAACTAACTGGTGCAGTAGATAGCATTTTAAAAACGGGCAATTACCTAACTCCAGATATTATTAAAGAACTAGTAAAAGCTTCTTCAAACAAACAAAGTATTAATCCGTTAGACAAATTATCCAAAAGAGAAAGAGAAATTTCGGAGTTATTAGTTCAAGGAGATGGAAACATTGAAATTGCCAATAAATTAAGCATCCAACTCACCACTGTTAGTACTCATAAAAACAAAATATTCACCAAATTAAACATTAAAAACATTGTAGATCTCATTGGGCTATTTAACAAATCAGTTGGAGTAAACACTTAAAAAAACAAAAAAAGCTACATCTTTTTGAATCGTGTAGCTTTTTGATTTATAGTTCTAATTTAATTTATCTATAGTAAAAACAAACCTTGTCCATTTTCCAATTTCTGATTCTACATGAATTGTACCGCCTAAGGCCAATACCAGTTTTTTTACTGTTGCCAAACCAATACCATTTCCGGATTCACCAAATTTATCGTAAGTATCCAGCACCTCAAAAATTTCAAAGATTTTATCCTGATTTTCTTTTGAAATACCCTGACCATTATCAGTCACTGAAATTTTATACTGGGATTCATCTTCGATTATTTCAATTTCAATTACAGCGATCTCTTTATCATTATACTTTACAGCATTACTAACAAGATTAATTAAAATTTGCTCTATGGCTGTTTTATTTGTAAACAAAACGGGAATATCAGATTTTAACCTAATATCATATTTATTTTTAAAACTAAATAAACTTACAATATCGTCTTTTAAAGTTTTTATGTCTATTTTTTCTTCATCAATAATTTTATCAAATTTACTGTATTCAAGTAGTTCGTCAATTAATCCTCTCAATTTAACAGATGACTTACTGATTAATTCTATAATTTCAACAGCTTCAGCGTCTAAATTTTCGACATAACTTTCAACAAAAAAATGAGTAAGAGCAGCTATGTTTCCTAGTGGCGATTTTAAATCATGGGCAGCTATATATGCAAAGCGTTCCAGTTCCTGATTTTTCTTTTCAAATTTTTCTAAAGCTTTTTCCAGCTGTTTTTTATTCTTTCTTAACTCCAGTAACTTCATCACCTGATTAGAAAGCATTCGTAAAGAATTAATCTGACTCTTTGTTAATTTATTAGGTTTATCATCTATTACACACAAAGTTCCCAGAGGCAAACCATTATTTTCTACCAAAGGAATTCCGGCATAAAACACAACATTAGGCTCTTCAACCACTAGCGGATTATCATAGAAACGTTCATCATTTCGGGCATCTTCAATGATAAAAATCTCTTTAGGGTTAAGTATAGCATGAGCGCAAAAAGCTAATTCTCTAGGAGTTTCAACTGCTACTGTACCATAATGAGATTTAAACCATTGTCTTTTTTCGTCTACAAAACTGATTAATGAAATAGGAGTCCCGCAGATTTCAGCAGCCAATTCAGCTAATTGATTATAATCATCTTCAGGAAGAGTATCAACAATAGAATAAGAATCTAAAGATTTAATCCTTTCTTTTTCTCTTTCAAAAACATCTGGCTTTATCATAATTCTTTTTTTAATACTTAAGTTGAAATCGTATTTATTTACTTACCAAATTTACAATTTCTCTCTCTTAACAAACCTTATAAATCTGTTAATTTTTACTACAATTCGATTCGTTTATCAATTGGGTATCAGCACGCAACTTTTTTCACTAATTGAAGGACCTACAAATCTGCATTGATTACGGATAATTGGTTAAATTTCAAACCCTTTTGGATAGCTGCAACCAAAACTCCTCTATTTTAAGAATTGCCTTTAGAAACTCATCCATATCAATTGGTTTTACAACATAGCTGTTACTATAATTTTCATAAGCCAAATTAATATCTTTCTTAGCTGAAGAAGTAGTCAATATAATTACCGGAATTTTCTTTAACCCTTCGCTATGTTTAATTTGTTTCAGAACTTCATGACCGCTAAATACAGGCATATTAATATCCAGTAAAATCAAATCAGGTTTTTCAACATCGGTATAAGCTCCTCTTTTAAAAAGAAAATCTAAGGCATCACCCCCGTTTCTTACAACACTTATATCAGTCTTAATTTTACTTTCTTCAAAAGCATCAAGAGTTAATACAATATCTCCTTCGTTATCTTCAACTAATAAAATGTGTACTGGCTTCATACGTTATAATTTTGTGTTTTTTTTTAAAATTTTCTCTACAAACCAAGTAAAAAGAAAATATCTAAGCTTAAATACTTCTTAGCTGTTTTTGGGAATTGTAAAATAAAAAGTAGTTCCCTTGGCCTCTTCAGATTCCAGCCAGATTTTGCCTCCCCAGGATTCTATATGCTTTTTAGCTATTGCCAAGCCTATTCCTGTTCCGCTATACTCATTCCTATTGTGCAATCTTTGAAAGATAATAAATATTTTTTCAAAAAACTGACTGGCGATTCCTATACCATTGTCTTTAATAACAAACAACCATTCTTCTGTTTTGTCTTCCACTTTCAACTCTACAATAGGCGAAACACTTTCTGACGAATACTTAATGGCATTATCCAATAAACAATGTAATGTTTGAACCAATGGAACTCTGAAAACTTCGATTATTGGTAAATGATTAAAATGGATTAAAACCGATTTTTCAGCGATAATTTTACTCCTAAGAATTTTATAATCTTCAACCATATCCGTCAAGTTTACCTTTTCTTTGTGCTCATCCAGTTTACCCGCTCTTGAATATTCTAATAAATCAAGAATAATTTGCTTCATTCTTTTAGCACCATCTGTTGCATAATAAATATACTGATGCGCTTTTTGGTCTAAAACGTCACCATATTTTCTTTCCAATTGATTCATGAAACTAGTTATCATACGCAACGGTTCCTGCAAATCATGTGAAGCGATAAATGCAAATTGCTCTAACTGTTCATTACTAAGTTCCAGATCATGGGCATATTTCTTTAAGGATTCGTTTGCTTCCTGAAGTTTGACTTCCTGAAATTTCCTTTCAGAAACATCAGTTACCGCACCAATTATCCGTATCGCTTCCCCTTTATCATTTCTAATAACAATAGCCCTATCAATTACATAAGCATAAGTACCATCTGCTTTTCTAAACCTGTATTCTCCTTTCAAATTTTGCAATTCAATATCTTTCTCTACTTTTAAAAGATTTTCATGTACCACTTTTAAATCGTCAGGATGAACATTTTCTCTCCAAAACTGCATTGTAGGGGTAATTTGATCTAAATCGTATCCAAAAAGTTTTTTAAATCCAACACCCCAATACAAGATATCCTCTACTATTTTTAAATCCCAAATAGCATCATTAGTAGCTTCAGTTACTTTTTCAAATCGTTCATTAGCCCTTAAAAGTCTTAAATCAGACTGCTTCCTCAAGGTTACATCTTTAAAATAAACCGAAAGACCATCTGATGATGGATATACAGAAACTTCAAACCATTTATTCAATGTAGTGTAATACTCTTCAAAACTTACATTTCTATGAGTTTCCATAGCAAAATGATATTGGCGATAAAAATCGGAATCTATAGCATCGGCATATTCTTCCCAAAGATTTTTCCCCATCATCAAGTCTCTTCCTTTCCCTAAAAGGTTTTCTGCTTCTTTATTCCAATAAGTTACAATCCACTCATTGTTTACCGCAAAAAAAGCATCACCAATACTTTCCAGTATATTATTTCTTTCTTCATAGGCATCTAATAATTTTTTTCTCAAAGAAATATCTCTAAAAAACACTGTTAGTCCCTCCTCGGAAGGGTACGCATTAACTTCGAGCCAAATACCATAATTATCTTCAAAGCTAATAGGCTGTCCAGTTTCCAAAACTCTATGATAATTAGTATAGGAAGGAAGAGAAACAGCATCTGGGAATACATTCCACAAATTTTTACCTAAAAGTTGTTCTCTTTTTACACCCAATAATTCTTCGGCAGCTCTGTTCCAATAGGACACAACGAAATTTTTATCCATCGTAAAAAACGCATCGGCAATACTTTCTACAATGTTGTTTTTCTCCAGATAAGCTTTTTCGAGTTTCTCCCTAGCTAATTTACGTTCATCAATATTTTTAAAATAAACCGAAATTCCTCCATTAGAAGGATAAACATTTATTTCGTACCATTTGCCATCCCCAGGAAAAAGATATTCAAAAGAATCTGGTTGTTTGAATTTTGCAACATTAAAATAAATCTTTTCTAAAGAGGTTCCTATGGCAGCAGGAAATTCATTCCATAAATTCTTACCAATAATATCAACTGCACTTTTTTGAAGGAGATTTTCCGCTTCTTTATTAAAATAACTAATCTTCCAATCCTTATCAAGAGCATAAAAAGCATCCGAAATACTGCCTAAAATTTCGCTGAATTGAAGTTGTAATATTTTAGCATTATGAATATCCTGAAAACTACCATATATACGAACACATTTTCCATCTACCAAATCAGCATTACCTATTACACGTACCCAGCGTTCATTTTTTTTAGCAGTAATAAGCGCCGCTTCAAAATTAAAGGTCTTACCCTCAAAAATACAAGAATTAATACTTTGCCTAATCATTTCCCTAAAATCCTTTCGATAGAAATTGATTCCTTTTACTAAATCAGGAACAAAGGTTTTAGGATTTGTTTCATGCAATTGATGCACCATATCTGTCCAAAAAAATTTATCTTCAATCAAATCAATTTCCCAACTTCCAATTTTAGCTAATGCTGATGTCTGAACATTGAGTTCACTTAACTTTTTCTCTTTTGTTATATTTTTTGCAGTAGCATAAATTAATCCATCTTCAAGTTGTGAAGTACACACCCAGCTTAACCAAACAATTTCTCCTTTTTTAGTAATATATCTATTTTCAAACTTAAAAGTAGTTTTATCCTTTCCTATTTTTTGCAACTCTTGTAGTGAAATATCTTTATCTTCAGGATGTACAAATTCTACACAGTAATGAAAAAGCAATTCTTCTTCTGAATACCCTAATAACTCATATCCAGCAGTATTCATTTTAAGAAATCTCCCTTGAAAATCAGCCAAACAAACAATATCTGGAATAGCTTTAAATAAATGATTCAGACTTGATTCAAGCGTTTTTCTATTTATTTCTGAACCAATAAAAGTCTCCAATTCTTTAAAAACACCGATATAACGACTTAATTGCATACTTTTTTTAGTAGAACCAAAAACCAGCACACCTACAATTGAATCTTTAAATAATAAAGGAATGCCCGAAACAGCCTGAATACCTGCCTGCAATGCAGCATCTTTCCTAATAATAAAATCCTTTTTATCTTCTATATCCCAAACAATTGGATTTTTTGTTTTCCAAACCAAACCTGCCAGACCTTCACCAAATTTAAAAGATCTTATTTCCTGTGTTTGAAGGTAAAACTGTCTAGCAGTATCCGAATTATTATGATAACTCAGCAGTTGAATCAGTGAATTTTCAAGATTGGGAATCCAAACTTCTACAAAATCAAATTGTCCAAAATCAGCAAATTCAGAACACAACTTACTAGTAGCACTTTTAAGTTCTGTCTCTTCATTAAATATTAAACTTATTTGTCTTAACAGTTTTTGCTCTAATTCACGATTCATTTTCTCTGTTACATCCCGCTCAATTGCAATCCAGTGTGTAATACAAGATTTTTCATTAATTATAGGAGTCACAGAAATATTATTCCAAAATTCTTCTCCAGATTTTTTATAATTGATAATTGTTATTTCGCAAGATTCGCCACTTTGAAGCGCTTTTTTAAGTTTAGCCAGTTGTGTTTTATCCGTTTTGGGTCCCTGTAAAATTCGTGGACTCTTACCAATAACTTCAGCTGCGGTATAATCAGTCATTTTTGTATAGGCTTCATTCACAAAAACTATACAGGAATCTAAAGGATTATAAGGTTCGACCTCAGTAATTAACATAGCATCAAAACTATTGGTAATTACACTTTCCAGCAACATAAGCCTTTGCACTTCTTCTTTTTCAACAGTAATATCTCTTACTGTTCCTTCAAAAATTTTGGGTTTACCGTTTTTATCCTTTACTAAGCGTCCTATTTCATGTACCCAACGGATGTTACCGTTTGGCAAAATAATACGATGTATAAAATCATGTTCTTTCTCTCCTAAAAATGAAGCATTTTGCTCTATTTCAAAAGTTTCCTTGTCATCGGGATGAATCGTTTGAAAAAAATTCTCATAATTTACATCAAAATCTTCTTTTGTTCGACCCCATATTGTATAAACTTCATCAGACCAAGAAAGTGTGTTTGCATCTAGCTCCAATTTCCAATATCCCAACTTTGCAATTGCAGAAGCCGCTTTTAATCTTTTTTCCGATTCTTTTAAATTTCTATACTTTAGTTCCCGCTCAGTTACATCCTGACAAACAATCAGCATACCTTTTTTTTGCTGACAATCTATTTGATGTCCGTTGATTTCTATTCGAATGTTTTCCCCATTCTTTTTTTTATGCGTAAAAACTCCAAAATAAATAGCTGCTGTGTTTGCTTTTTCCTGAGAAATTGTAAGTAGAATTTTAGAAAAAGCTTCGGCAGGCATCAAGTCCATGATAGTCAACTGGAAAAACTCCTCTTTATTATATCCATATAATACAACAGCAGCCTCATTTACATCAAGAATTTTAAAGGTATCCAAATCAAAAAAACAATTTGGCAAAGGATTAAAATAGAATAAATCACTATAACTTTCTTTCATTTTTTGATTAATTTTGATAGCTCATTTACAAATAAAACTATATTTTTTTGATTTTATAAATACTAAAAATAAACTTTTAAGACTGTTTTTTTTTAAAATTTTACTGAAACAAAAGAAACCTATTTTGGCTCTTATCATGCTATACCAATATAATAAAAAAAGGATAAATAACTTACAAATTAATTAAATTCCTTAAAATATCATTTTAAAGACTCTTAAATCAAAGTTGAAATTTATGAAAAAATAACTACAAATCATTTGCTTTAATCAATAAAAAAAAACTAAATTTAAACTTGTACGAACAATTACAATTTAATAAAACATCCGATTATCTGTAGAATTTAAAAATTATTAATTCAATTCTTTAGCAACGATAGTCTTTAAACATAATACTTTTAAAAATTCAGGATTAAAATCATTTAACTAACAAAAACCTATGAAAGAAAGTCCAGCCTCCTATAAATTTCTTGTTGTAGAAGACAATCCGGGTGATTTCTTTTTAATAGAGGAATACCTAACGGAAAGCTTTGCTTCATTAAGAATAGAAAATGCAAAAAATTTTACGGAAGCAAAAGAGTATTTAACCAAATCTCCATCTTGTTTCAATATTATTTTTTTAGACTTAAGCTTACCCGATAAACAGGGAGAAGAACTCATAAAGAACATTTTACAGAATGCCGGAGAAATCCCGGTAATTGTACTTACAGGATATAGTGATATTGCCTTTAGTGTTCGGTCATTACACCTTGGAGTTGCCGATTATTTGAATAAAGATGAATTAAACGCTACTTTACTCTATAAAAGTGTAGTTTATAACATCGAAAGAAAAAGAAAAAAAGACGAATTAGAAGAATCCAAAAAGCTTTATAGCGATTTATTTCACCTTAGTCCAATTCCTATGTGGGTTTTTGATTTGGAGACACTCTTTTTTTTAGACGTCAATCAAGCGGCAATTAATCATTATGGTTATTCTTTACAGGAGTTTTTGGCAATGACCGTCAAAGACATTAAACCACTTGAGGAAATGACAAAAATGAATCAGACGTTGAATGATAATGAAACTTTATTTAAAGACAAATTCAAACACACCAAAAAAAACGGAATCCTAATTGATGTAGAAATACAAAGTACTCATATAGAATTTCTGGGTCGCAAGGCAAAATTAATGCTGGTTTATGATATTACAGAAAAAATAAAATATCTAAAAACGATAGAAAACCAAAATGAAAATTTAAAAGAAATAGCGCGAATTCAATCTCATGTAGTGCGTTCCCCTGTAGCAAGAATTTTAGGGCTACTCAACTATATGGAAGAATACGACTTAGATGATGAAGAAAAAAAATTCTTTCAGAAAAGCTTAAAAACATCGGTTCTGGAATTAGACGACATCATAAAAGACATTACCAATAAAACACAACAATTGAGCCCAGAGAATAATATAAATGGTTCTAAAAACATATTCAAATAAATTAAGTCCGTTTTACAATTATATTTAAAAAACACTTATAGACTATTTTTATGAAAAATGAATTGAAACCCAACTTTGAAAGGATTATGATTATTGATGATAATCAAATTGATCTCTATATATTTTCAAAATTACTGACTAAAAATAATTTTTGTAAAAATATTTTACAATACTCCTCTGCCGAAAAAGCACTGAAATACATAACAGAAAACCAAGGAAACAGCCAGTTAATGCCACAAATCATTTTTCTTGATATTTATATGCCTGTAATGGATGGTTTTGAATTCTTAGAAAATTACAGACAGCTTTTTAAAAACACAACTCAAAACTGTAAAATAATAATGGTTTCCTCTTCTATAGACAATAGTGATATTTCCCGCGCCAAATTAGACAAAAATGTAGCACTATATGCTACAAAACCAATATCTAAAAATTTATTTGACAATATAACTGCACTCTAAAAACAAAATATCCAACAAAAAAAAAACAGATTCTTCAAAATGAAAAATCTCGCTTTTTTTGTGATAAAAATATTCGATAGCTACTGTTTATCATCAAACTTTTCATGTTTGATAATCTTAGCTTTAATCATAAAATGAACATGTTCTGCAATATTAGTACAATGCTCTGAAATGCGTTCTAAATGTTTTAAAACCATTACCAGATTCATTCCTGAAACTACAGCCTTAGAATTCGACTTCATTTCGTTCATTAAATTATGAATCGTATCATCAGTCCCTTTTTTGATACTATTGTTTAAAACAAAAATTTCTCCAATAGTCGTTTCGCTTCTATCTAAAAAACATTGATTCATTTTTACGGTAATCTCCTCAACTTGTTTGGCCAATTCAGCAACATTGAATTTCACAATCAAATCGTGCTTATCTTTAATGTTTTTCGAATTTTTGATAACACTAATAGCCAAATCCCCTATTCTTTCAATTTCATTACTAATTTGCATCGAAGCCATGATAAAACGTAAATCAGATGCTACAGGCTGTTGCAAAGCAAAGATAGTTTGACAAATCTCATCGATTTTTACATCGAGTTTATCTATTTTTTCTTCCGTTTTTCTCACCTCTTTCTTCTCGGCCATTGGCTCAGAAAGCAAGGCTTTTACTGCCTCAATTAATTGATTTTCGGCAAGATTTCCTATTTTGATAATTACATTTTTAAGCTTATCTAATTCTATTTCGAAGTGTGATCCCATTATTTTAATTTTAAAGTTAGCTGATTCCAAATTTGGAACAAGTATCAACCAAATCTTCCTGTTATATAATCCTCAGTTTGTTGTATTGTTGGTTTTGTAAAAATAGTTTTTGTCTTATCACATTCAATCAATTTCCCCATGTAGAAAAAAGCGGTATTATCACTTACACGCGCTGCTTGCTGCATGTTATGGGTTACAATAACAATAGTATATTGATTTTTTAATTCGTGTATCAAATCTTCTATTTTTGAAGTCGAAATTGGATCTAATGCCGAAGTAGGTTCGTCCATTAATATAACCGATGGTTGAATGGCCAGAGCACGAGCAATACACAAACGTTGTTGCTGTCCTCCCGAAAGTTCAAATGCCGATTTTTTTAATTTGTCTTTTACCTCACCCCAAAGTGCTACTTGTTCGATAGAAGTAACTACTCTTTCCTCAATTATATTTTTATCCTCAATTCCATTTACTCTTAAACCGTAAGCCACATTTTCGTAGATACTTTTAGGAAAAGGATTTGGTTTTTGGAACACCATTCCTACGTTCTTTCTCAAATCGTCTACATTGGTGTTTTTTTGATAAATATCCTTTTGGTCAATTAAAATACTT